>JBOGDN010000733.1:0-4193 GCA_050742995.1 Stackebrandtia sp.
GTGCAGAGCGCCGAGCGCGAGCATGCTCGCCGTGGTCTCGTGTCCCCCGATCAGCACCCCGTCGGCGATGCCGGTGAGCTCTTCGTCGGTGATGTCGTCGCCGTGCTCGCGCACGAGCATCCCCAGCATGTCGTCGCCGGGGTCGCGGCGCTTGGCGGCGACGAGCCCGGACAGGTACTCCAGGGTGTCGTTCACGGCGACGAGGCAGCCCTGGATGTCCCCCAGGAAGTCGAAGCGGGCGGTGGACAGCTTCTGGAACGCGTCGCGATCGGGCTGGGGCACTCCAAGCAGCTCGCTGATGACGAGCGACGGTATCGGCACCGCGAAGACGTCGACCAGGTCGGCCGGGCCGCCGACCGCCTCCATCGCGTCGAGACGCCGTGCGACGATTTCCTCGATTCGGGGAATCAGCCGCCGCAGCCGCCGCATGGTGAACTCCGGCGTCAGCATGCGCCGCAGCCGGGTGTGGTCCGGCGGGTCGACGAGCCCGAGCCCTCCGGGGTTGAGCTCGGAGAAGATGTCGAGCTCGTCGTCTGAGATCAGGTTCTTGAAGTCGTTGCTGAACTTGTCCGGCTGGGCGAGGACCGCGCGCACGTCGTCGTAAGCCGTCACGAGCCACACCGGCGGCCCGATCGGGTACTGGATCCTGCTTATCGGCTGCTCGGCGCGCAGCCGCGCCAGCTCGGGCACGGGGTCCAAGCCGTCGCGTTGAAACTGCACCAGCGTGAGCGGGTCGTCGGACATGGGCAATCCTCGTTGTTTCACGGGCCGAAGCCTTTCGGGATCGGGCGTTGTCGCCCGCGCGGAAACACTGTCACAACGGTGGTGACTCCGCATCGGCCTGTAGTCGAGATCATCCCACGACGATCGCCAGGTTCTACCCTTACGGGTCGGCGTTTCCGGCGCGAACGCCTGGTCGGCGTCGATATTTACCAGATGCTATGCGAAGCCGGTATGCTGTGGAGCACACCGGATCCGGCCGTCGTCCCACCCCTCTTCGCGGCGACGACCCCTCCTTCGGATGCGTCGCATCCGATCCCGACGACCGTGAGGCGCGGTCGCGAGCTGAAAACGGACCAATGCAGCCACATACGCTGATTCATTGCGATCATGAGGACTATCTGGCCGTGCTGCGCTCCGACGCCCGCGTCGGTCTCGCCGAAAACAAGCGGCGGCTCTGCGCGCGGTGGTGCTTCGACGGCTATGGACGGCGGCTCTACTCCCGGCTCGCGGCGCAGCCAGGCGACCATCTGCTCGCCGTCGAACGACGCCTGCTCGCCGAGGCGGCCCCGCGCGTTGGCGCCGCCGCGCGGTCGCGCACATTCGTCCATATCGGGCCGCGCGTTCCGGGGTGGGCGGATCCGCTCGTCGACGCCCTCGCCGGGACGCTCTCCGCGGTCGTCGTCTGCGACACCCCGCACGGCGCCCCGGACCCGGAGTTGACGGACCTGACGGACGGCAGGCGTCAGATCGACGCCTACGGCGTGCTCGCCGCGCTGCCGGAGTCGCCGCCGGCGCTGCCGGGACCGAAACGACGCCTGGTGTCCCTGCCGCTGGCGACCTTCGCGGTCCTCGAACCGCCGCAGCGGCGCCGCCTGCTGACCTGCCTGCGCAAACGCATGTCGCCCGGCGTCGATCACCTGCTCGTCGCCGCGCCGCTGCCCGGCGCGCTTTCACGTCAGAAACCGCTCTTCGTCTCCGAGACCGCCGCCGAGTTCAACCGCAACGTCCTCAACGTCGTCAACCACACGCTGGACGCGGGCGCCGACACCTCGGCGTTCGACCACGTCGTGCACGTCGACTCCTCCGGCGACAGGCTGGAGCTGCGGCTGCGGGCGAGTTTCCGCATGACCCTGGAGCTGTGGTCGCTCGGATTCCGCATCGACGTGGCCGCCGGCTCGCAGCTGCACACCTTCGCGCTGACGGCGGTCGACGCGGACGTTCTCGACCGCGAGCTGCGGGAGTCGGGTTTCTCCACGACGCGCCGCCGTCGCGACGACGAGCAGACGCTGTCGCTGACCCTGGCCGCCGCCGACTGACCAAGACCCCGGCCGGGCCCGGCCCCAAGGTCACCCCCCGGAGAGCCCCAGGCCGGTGGTCTCCAGCCAGCCGCCCTCGGTCAGGAATTCGAGCACGTGGTTCACGGCGTCGTCCACCTCGATCTCCGAGGTGTCCACGACGAGCTCGGCGTCGTCCGGCGACTCGTACGGGTCGGAAACGCCCGTGAAGCTTCCGAGCTGGCCGGCGCGCGCCTTGGCGTACAGGCCCTTGCGGTCGCGCCCTTCGCATACCTCGAGCGGAGTGGCCACATGCACCAGCACGAAGTCGGCGCCGGCCTCGGCGGCCATGCGGCGGGCCGCGTCGCGCCCCGAGCGGTACGGCGCGATCGGGCAGCACAGCGCCACGCCGCGGTGGTGCGCCACTTCGGCGGCCACGAAGCCGATGCGGCGCACGTTGCGCTCTCGGTCCTCTTGCGAGAACCCCAGGCCCTCCGAAAGCAGCCGCCGCACCACGTCGCCGTCGAAAAGCGAGACTGTGCGCTCCCCGGCTTCCAGCAGCGCGTCGTAGACGCCGCGGGCGATGGTGGATTTGCCCGAACCGGACAGTCCGGTCAGGAACACCACGACGCCGCGCTGCCGGCGCGGAGGGCGGGCCCGCCGCAGCTCCGCGGCCACGGCCGGCGGCGTGTGCCAGTCGGGAAGCGCGAAGCCCCGGTCGAGCATGTCGAAGATCTCGCGGGGACGCATCGGCTGACGCCGAAACGGCGGCTCCACTTCGTCGACGGCACGCCACTGACCGTCGCGGACGTCGTAACACAGCTGGCGCGGCAGCATGACCCGGATTCCCGAGCCGCCGGCGAAGCCGCGGCCGGAAGACAACAGGTGGGTCGCGCCGTAGGCGGCGGCCACCCTTGCCGACAGCAGTCCGTCGCGCACCTCGTCTCCGCGGTGGGAAAGCGGCACCGCCACGATGGTGCAGGAAGGCAGCCGGTCCTGCGCGGCCAGGACGCTGCGCACCAGCGCCGCCGGCGGCAGGCCGTCCGGCCCGAGCCCGGCCACCGGGACTATGACGAGCACGTGCGCGGCGAGAGTGCGCGCGGCGCGGGATATCTCGGCAAGCTGGGGACGGTGCAGCGGCCGTTCGGCGATGACGCCGAGCACCCGCGAGGAGGTGAACGTGTCGCGGACCTGTCCCGGGGCGACCCGCAGCCGAATGAAGGGACCGTGCTGCACCTCT
Source organism: Stackebrandtia sp. (assembly GCA_050742995.1). Taxonomy (GTDB): domain Bacteria; phylum Actinomycetota; class Actinomycetes; order Mycobacteriales; family Micromonosporaceae; genus Stackebrandtia. The sequence continues at coordinate 3,238 of JBOGDN010000733.1, forward strand.
CCGATGCGCCGCACCGGACCGGCGACGCGCACGGTTCCGTCGCCGTCGGGCGTCAATTCGACGGCGTCCACCGCGGCCACCGGAGCGCCCTCGGGGTCGGTCAGCACCAGCACTCGCCGCATCGGCGTCGAGGAGTCGAGCGACTCCACCACCGCTTCGGGAACGTCCAAAGTCACCGGCGTCGGCCAGGGCGTGCCGTCGGCCAGAGCGCCGCGCTGAGCCACGCTGACGACGTCGTCGTGGCCGAGGAAGCGGTTCAGCGGGGCGTAAGCCCCGGTCAGCAGCAGCTCCAGGTCGGCGAGCTCATGCGCGCGGGGGGTATAAGACGGCGCGTCGGCGAGCACCTCGTCAGGCAGAACCCAGTCGGAAACCACCAGTACCATCCCCTTATCTCCTAGGCGCCAGACACGTGTGCCCAAGTCTGGCAGGCGGATCTTGCGAGGCGTGAATGTGGTCGGCGAGTCTCCGCGGCGCCTCTCAGATTCTCAGGCGCGACGCTGCTCTTCCTCGAACGCCTCGTCCGCCAAGGCGAGGCTGCCGCGGGCCTGACGGGCTTTGATCGCGGCTTCGCCGATGAGCATCAGCTCGATCTGCAGTCGCAGCAGCTCGGAGGCCGCCTCGACTCGCTCGGGGTGGAGATCGTCTTCGGCGATCTCAGTGAGTATCGCCACGGCTTCGCGATACTTTGTCGCGGCTTCGTGGAGCTCAAGCTGCGCGCTTTCGAGATTCTCGTCGGCGGCGGCGAGCGCACGCCGCCGCTCTTCGATGCTGGCCACGGGGTACGGGCCTTCCAAGGGGGGATGCGAGTTCGGGCCACCATACCAACCACCCGCAACCCGAAACCTCCTCGTCGCGCCGTCCAAACGGCGCCGGCCGTCGGGTGTATTACGCTCACCTGCGGACAGCGCCGTCCCTAGAGTTGATCACGTCGTCCTCTTCCGTTGCGAGCGGCCTCC
>JBOGDN010000734.1:0-15606 GCA_050742995.1 Stackebrandtia sp.
CACGAAGTCCGCCTTGACGTAGCTCACGATCCGCGTGTAGTGGGTGATCAGCAGCACCCCGGCGCCGGTGGTCTCCTTGGCGCGGTTCACGCCCTGGCTGACCACGCGCAGCGCGTCGATGTCGAGCCCGGAGTCGGTTTCGTCCAGGATGGCCATCTTCGGCTTCAGCAGCTCGAGCTGCATGATCTCGTGGCGCTTCTTCTCGCCGCCGGAGAAGCCCTCGTTGACGTTGCGGTTGGCGAAGGCCGCGTCCATCTGCAGCCCGTCCATGGCGCCCTTGAGGTCTTTCATCCAGGTGCGCAGCTTCGGGGCCTCGCCGTCAAGCGCGGTCTTGGCGGTGCGCAGGAAGTTCGACACCGACACGCCGGGAACCTCGACGGGGTACTGCATGGCCAGGAACAGCCCGGCCCGCGCACGCTCGTCGACGCTCATCGCCAGCACGTCTTCGCCGTCGAGGGTGACCGAGCCGCCGACGACGGTGTACTTCGGGTGCCCGGCGATCGAGTAGGCCAGGGTGGACTTGCCGGAGCCGTTGGGCCCCATGATGGCGTGCGTCTCGCCGGAGTTGATCGTCAGATTCACCCCGTGCAGGATCGTCTTGCTTTCCTCGCCTTCGCCGGCGTCGACCGAAACCTCGAGGTCGCGAATGGAAAGAGTGCTCAATGGATTCTCCTACTTCTTTTTCTTGGGCGTAAGGCTGAGGTAGACGTCGCCGTCGCGGATCTCGACCGGGTAGACGTCGACGGGGACTGTGGCGGGCAGGCCGGTGGGCTCACCGGTGCGCAGGTCGAAGCGCGAACCGTGCAGCCAGCACTCGAGCGTGCAGTCGTCGACGTCGCCTTCGGACAGCGCCACCGCGGCGTGGGAGCACTCGTCGTAAATCGCGTGCACGTCGTCGTCCACGTGCACGAGCGCCACCGGCGTGCCGTCGATCTCGGCGCGCACCGGCTCGCCGGGCGGCAGGTCGTCGACCGCGCACACCCGCACGAAGTCGTCGGTCGTCGTCGCGGCGTTCACTATTCACCCGCCTTGTCGAGTCGGCTCTCGATGGAGGCGTGCAGCCGCTCGCGCAGGGACTCCACCGGAATCTGCTGCAGCAGCTCGTTGAAGAAGCCCCGCACCACCAAACGGCGGGCCTCGGCTTCGGGTATGCCTCGCGACTGGAGGTAGAACAGCTGCTCGTCGTCGAAGCGGCCCGTGGCGCTGGCGTGTCCGGCGTTGGCGATCTCGCCGGTCTCGATTTCCAGATTCGGCACCGAGTCGGCGCGAGCGCCGTCGGTGAGCACGAGGTTCCGGTTCAGCTCAAAGGTGTCGGTTCCGGTGGCCGCGGCCTGGATCAGCACGTCGCCGACCCACACGGTGTGCGCGTCTTCGCCCTGCAGCGCGCCGCGGTAGTTCACGTTGCTGCGGCAGTCCGGCGCGGCGTGGTCGACGAGCAGCCGGTGCTCGATGTGCTGTCCCGCGTCGGCGAAATAGATGCCCGACGCGTCGATTTCGCCGCCCGGGGCGGTGAACTTGGCCGAGGTGTACTGACGCACCAGGTCGCCGCCGAGGGTCACCTGGATGTGGCGCACCTTGGCGTCGCGGCCGATCCGGAAGGCGACGTGCTGCGCCTGCACCGCGTCGCGGGCCCAGTCGGTGACCGTCACCAGGGTCAGGTTCGCGCAGTCGCCGACCGCGACTTCGAGGTTGTCGGCCAGCGTCAGGCTGCCCTGCTGGTCGAGCACCACGACGGCGGTCGCGCCTTCGCCCACGTCGAGCACGGCGTGGTGGAACTCGGTGCGCTCGGCGTCCTTGCCGGACCGCGTGATCACCGCCGGCCGATCCGGCGCCGCGTTGCGGGCCACCGAAAACACGGTCGCCTCGGTGTTCTCCTGGTACGCCCGCGCGCTGACTCGGTCGAAGGGCTTCAACACGTGCCCGGCGGTCAGCCCGGCGTGCGTGATCGGACCGCCGCGGGCCGGCGGCGTCGGCTCCGGCGCGTCGAAGTCCGGCGTCTCGGGCAGGTGGGGCGCGTCCAGATCCAGTCCGGCGGCGGTGACTCCGTCCGGCAGGTCCAGGGAGTAATGCCACTGGCGGCTGTCGGCCGGATCGTCCGTGCCGTCGTGCAACCCGCGCAGCCGTCGCAGCGGCGTGAAGCGCCACTCCTCTTCACGGCCGTTCAGCGCCGGGAAGTCCGCCGGATCGTACGAGCGCAGCAGCTGCGACTTCGTCTTCGGCGGGGATTCGCCGGCGCCGTGCGAATGCGGGCGCGCCAAGGCGTCGATCGTCATCGGATCTCTTTCTTCCTTCTCCTGCTCGATTGCCTGATCTGCGACGGACGGACCTAGCCGACCGCCCCCTCCATCTGCAGCTCGATGAGCCGGTTGAGCTCCAGGGCGTACTCCATGGGAAGTTCCTTGGCGATCGGCTCGATGAAGCCGCGCACGATCATCGCCATGGCCTCGTCCTCGGTGAGCCCGCGGCTCATCAGGTAGAACAGCTGGTCGTCGCTGACCTTGGAGACGGTGGCCTCGTGACCCATCTGGACGTCGTCCTCGCGCACGTCCACATACGGGTAGGTGTCAGAGCGGGAGATCGTGTCCACAAGCAGCGCGTCGCACTTGACGGTGCTCTTGGAGTGGTGCGAGCCGTCGTTGACCTGCACCAGACCGCGGTAGGAGGTGCGTCCCCCGCCGCGGGCGATCGACTTGGAGATGATCGTCGAGGACGTGTGCGGCGCGGCGTGAGTCATCTTGGCGCCGGCGTCTTGGTGCTGGCCCTCGCCGGCCATGGCCACGCTGAGCACCTCGCCGTGGGCGTGCTCGCCGGTCATCACCACGGCCGGGTACTTCATGGTGACCTTGGAGCCGAGGTTGCCGTCGACCCACTCCATGGTCGCGCCCGTCTCGGCCACGGCGCGCTTGGTGACCAGGTTGTAGACGTTGTTCGACCAGTTCTGGATCGTGGTGTAGCGGCAGCGGCCGCCCTTCTTGACGATGATCTCCACCACCGCCGAGTGCAGCGAGTCCGAGCTGTAGATCGGCGCGGTGCAGCCTTCCACGTAGTGGACGTAAGCGTCCTCGTCGACGATGATGAGCGTGCGCTCGAACTGGCCCATGTTCTCGGTGTTGATCCGGAAGTAGGCCTGCAGCGGGATGTCCACGTGCACGCCAGGCGGCACGTAGATGAACGACCCGCCGCTCCACACCGCGGTGTTCAGCGCGGCGAACTTGTTGTCGCCGGTGGGGATCACCGAGCCGAAGTACTCCTCGAAGATCTCCGGGTGCTCCTTGAGGCCGGTGTCGGTGTCGAGGAAGACGACGCCCTTTTCCTCGAGGTCCTCGCGGATCTTGTGGTAGACCACTTCGGACTCATACTGGGCGGCGACGCCCGCGACCAGCCGCTGCTTCTCGGCTTCGGGGATGCCCAGCTTGTCGTAGGTGTTCTTGATGTCGGCGGGGAGGTCGTCCCAGGTCTGCGCCTGCGCCTCGGTGGAGCGCACGAAGTACTTGATGTTGTCGAAGTCGATGCCCGACAAGTCCGCGCCCCAAGGCGGCATCGGCTTCTTGCCGAAAAGCTTCAGGCCCTTCAGCCGTCGCTTCAACATCCACTCCGGCTCGTCCTTCTTGCCCGAGATGTCGCGCACGACCGCCTCGGACAGACCTCGCTGCGCGGCCGCCCCGGCCGCGTCCGAGTCGACCCAGCCGTACTCGTACTTGCCGAGCGAGGCGAGAGTCTCCTCCTGGCTCAGCGGCGCGGCGCTGGTGGTGTCCGTCATCGTGTCCTCATCTGTCGTTGTCGTCGGTTGCGCTTGTCTTCTGGAAGCCGGGCGGTCCCGGGATGTATGTGGTGCACACGCCGTTGCCCCCGGCGATGGTGGCCAGCCGCTGGACGTGGTGTCCCACAAGCCGGCCGATCACCTGGGTCTCGGCCTCGCACAGCTGCGGGAACTCGGCGGCGACGTGCGCGACGGGGCAATGATGCTGACACAGCTGCCCGCCGTCGGCGATGGCGGTGGCGGTGGCCGCGTAGCCCTCCTTGGAAAGGGCCTCGGCCAGCGCCGTGGCGCGGGAGAGCGGCGCGTCGTCGGCGCCGTCCATGGCGGTGCGGCAGCGGTCCTCAAGCCGCGCGACCTGCTCGGAGGCGAAGGCGGCGACGGCCGCGGGCCCGCCGTGCGCGGAGATCCAGCGCAACGCCTGGGCGGCCAAGTCGTCGTAGTGGTGGTCGAAAGTCTCGCGCGCGGCCTCGGTGAGGTGGTAGGCGCGCGCCGGACGGCCCCGGCCCCGGCCGGGCGCGGTGTCGGGCTCGCGGCTGGCCACCAGGCCCTCGGCGGCCATGGAGTCGAGGTGTTTGCGCACGGCCGTCGGCGTGATGTCGAGGGCGCCGGCGAGTTCGCGGGCGGTGGCGTTTCCCTTTTCGAGCAGCAGTCGAGCGACCCGTTGACGGGTGTGCCCGTCCGGGGCGGCGCAGCCGGCAGGCTGACGAGTCGCTTCGTATTCCACAACCCCAGTGTTGCCTATTTACCGGAGCGCTGCCAATCCGGGTCCTATGACCCCCGCCACGCCCGTACGCGGGGCCCGCGGGCGGCGCAGGCGGAGAGTTCTACAAACTGTAGACTCCCCGCGATGTCACCGAAATGGGCGCGACGTCTGAGCCTGCTCAACGTCGGCGTGAACGTGCTGATCGTAGTCACCGGCGGAGCCGTGCGGCTGACCGACTCCGGGCTGGGATGCCCCAGCTGGCCCAACTGCCAGCCGGGCTCCTTCCACGCCACCGCCGAGATGGGGATGCACGGCGCCATCGAGTGGGGAAACCGGCTCTTCGGCGCCGTGGTGGGCCTGGTGGCGATCGCCGCCTTCGTCGCCGCGGTCATGCGCAGGCCGCGCCGCGCCTCGCTGGTGTGGCTGACGGGAACCGTCGCCGTGGGCGTGGCCGCCCAGGCCGTCATCGGCGCGTTCACCGTCGGCGCCGACCTGACGCCGTGGTTGGTGAGCGTTCACTTCCTGGTGTCGGCGGGAATTCTGGTCGCCGCCTACGCGGCCTGGGTCCGCTCGGGAGAGCCCGACGGACGCGTGCGCGCGCTGACGCCGCGGCCGGTGCGGGCTCTGGTCTGGCTGATCGCGGCGGTCGCCGTGGCGACGCTGGCGATCGGGACCATGGTGACCGGCGCCGGGCCGCACGCCGGAGACCCGGACTCGCCCCGGCTTGGCTTCGACCTCGACACGGTCACGCAGTTCCACGCCGACGCGGTGTTCTTGCTGGTGGGCCTGTCGATCGCGCTGGTGTTCACGCTGCGCGCCGTCGACGCCCCCAAGCGGCTGCGCAACGCGGCGCTGCTGCTGGTCGGCATGGAGTTCGCCCAGGGCGCAATCGGACTGACCCAGTACTTCACCGGGCTTCCGGTCCTCCTCGTCGGCGCGCACGTGTTCGGGGCGGTGCTGCTGTGGGTCGCCGTGCTGCGCCTGCTGTTCGCCACGCGCACCCGGCTGCCCGACACGCGCCCTCCGCGGCAGCGCGACGTCCTGACCTTCGAAGACGACGAGCCCGACGCCGACGACGAGCGCGAAGCCGCCGCCGAAGCCTCCCGCGCGGGGCTGTGAGCGGCCGCAGCTTCGTCGCGTATGCTACGCGCCGTGCAGGCCTCCCCTAAGGGTCGTCCCCGACCCTCGGCTGGTAGCGACGCGACCGCCCCGCGACGCGCGTTCGGCGTCGATCTGGCGGCCGTGTGGGCGAAACTGAGCCGAAACCGGCGCTTCTTGACGATCCTGGCGGCCATCCTCGCGGTGCTGGCCGCGGTGAACGTCGCCAACCGCTTCGGCCCCGTGGGCACCGGACTTGTGCTCGGGCCGACGGTTGCCGTCGCGCTGCTGACGTGGGCGCGGCGCCACGGCCTGAGCTGGCACGAGCTGGGGCTTTCGCGTCGCACCTGGGTGCGGGGAGTCAAGTACGCCGCCGCCGCGGTGGGCGTGGTCGCGGGAATGTACCTGCTGGCCGCGGCGTTTCCGGCCACTCGGGAGATGTTCCTGGACTCCCGCTACCGCATGGCCGTCGGCGCCGCGCTGCTGACGTCGCTGGTGATCGTCCCGCTGAGCACGGTCCTGCTGGAGGAAGTCGCCTTCCGGGGCGTGCTCATGGGCTGGCTGAGCAAGCACAAGGGCATCGCGCTCGGCATGGGCGTGTCGTCGGCGACGTTCGGGCTGTGGCACGTGCTGCCGTCGCTTGGCATGAGCGCCAACCAGGTCGTGGCGGGTCTCCTCGGCTCGGGTCTTGGCGCCAAGGTCGTCATCGTGCTCGGCGTGGTGGCGTTCACCGCGCTGGCCGGGTGGCTGCTGTGCGAGGTGCGTCGCCGCAGCGGCAGCCTCATCGCCGCCGCCGGGCTGCACTGGGCCGTCAACGGCCTGGCGGTGCTGCTGGCCAGCGTCGTGTGGTCGGGGTATCTGACCTGACGGTTTAGAACAGGCCGGCCACGGCGTCTGCCATCCGCTCGGCCGAGCCGGGAGCGTGTCCGTAGAACATGGACGGTTCGGCGACTTCAAGCTCGAGCACGCGCACGGCGTCGCCCTCGCCGACGACGTCGACTCGGGCGTACAGCAGCTGATCCGCCCCGCCGGGCACGGCCTTCAACGTCGCCTCGGCCAGCTCGCACTCGGCCGCGGTCGCCTCGGCCGGCGAGATCCGCTCCGCTTTGTAGAACTCGACGTCGTCGGGCCCGGCCGGTCCGTCGAGCAGCGCGGCCTTGTTGATCGCGTGCGAGTAGTCGCCGCCGGCATACAGCAGGGCCTTCTCGCCGGCGACGTCCACCTCGACCTGGTACGGCTGCGCCATGACCGTGCGCCCTGAGGCGTGCAGCCCTTCGACAAGGGACAGCGCCAGCTCGTAGTGGTCGGCGCGGTCGAGCTGGAAGCGTCCGGCGCCGCGGCTTCCGGCGCCGATCGACGGTTTGAGCACCCACTCGCCGGTCTCGGGAAGCCTCACCTCGTCGCCGGGAGGCAGCCACGCGGTGGGCACGACGGGCACCCCGGCGGTCTCGAGATCTCGCATGTAGCGCTTGTCGGTGTTCCACTCCACGATCTCCGCGCAGTTGTGCAGCCTTGGCGTACGGCGTGCCCAGTCGACGAATTCGTCGCGGCGGTCCTGGTAGTCCCAGGTGCAGCGCACCAGGGTCGCGTCAAAGGAATCCCAGTCGACGTGCGGATCGTCCCACACCGCCGCCTCGGCTTCGACGCCGCGAGAGCGCAGCGGCGCGAGCACCAACGCCTCGTCGGGATCCAGATCGGGAAGGGCCGAGCATGTTGCCAGAGCGACTCGGGGCATGCCCACTACGCTACGGCAGGCCCGGCCTGCGGGTTCACAGCAGGAAGGAGTCGACGGCCAGCGCCACGAAGAGCACGGTCAGGTACGTCGTCGACCAGTGGAAAAGCCGCATCGGACGCAGCGGCTCGCCGCGCCGGGCACGCCCGTGCATGCGGTGCGCCTCCAGGCAGAACAGGCCGCCGGTCAGCACGGCGACGAGGCCGTACATCGCGGTGGTCGCCAACGGCCACAGCGCAAGCGAGGCGACCAGGGTCAGCCAGGCGTAGACGACGGACTCCAGGCCGACGCGCCGCGCCGAGGCCACGACGGGAAGCATCGGGATGCCCGCGGCGGCGTAGTCGCTCCGATATTTGACGGCAAGCGCCCAAAAGTGCGGCGGCTGCCAGAAGAACACCACCGCGAACAGGATCCACGCCTCGACCGAAAGCCCGCCGGTGATCGCCGCCCACCCGATGAGCACCGGCGCGGCGCCGCACACGCCTCCGGCGACGGTGTTGGCGGCGGTGGAGCGCTTCAGCCACATCGTGTAGACGACGTCGTAGTAGGCGATGGCGCCGGCGGTCAGCAGCGCGGGCAGGACGCCGGCGACGGCCCACAGCAGCCCGATCGAGGCCGCGCCGAGGACGAGGCCGAACACCAGCGCGCTGCGGGGGGAGACCGTGTGGCGCGGTATCGGGCGCCGCGAGGTGCGCCGCATCAGCTGGTCGATGTCGCGGTCGATGTAGCAGTTGAGGGCGTTGGCGCTTCCGGCCGCGGCCGCGCCGCCGACGACGACGGTCGCCACGATCGTCCAGTCCGGCAGTCCGCCGCCGTTCAACCTGGCGGCGAGCAGCATCGCGGGCACCGTCGTGATCAGCAGCAGTTCCACAATGCGGGGCTTCGTCAACGCCACATAGGCCTTGAGCACGGCGCGGATCGACCGCTGCGGGGGCGGGGGCTTGTCGTCGCCGGGCCGGGGGGTCGCCCCGGTGTCCACGACGATCAGCGGCCGCGAGGGGCTTTCGGCGACCCGGGCGACGACGCCAGCCGCGGCCGTTGGGTTTCTACGCATCGTGGAAGAGAGTATGCGGCCACGGCGGAACCGCGGCGGCGGGTCCGGTCTGTGCGGCAGCTCACCAACCGGACCGATCGCTGTGCGCCGTGAGCGAACTCGCGGCCGTCGAGGCCAAGAACCACAAGCGCACTCGGTAGGGTCGCTATGTCGAGTCCATTTTTTGCCGTAGGAGGCGCATCAGTGTCGGCACTGGAGTGGTCAGCCCTCGATCGTCGCGCGGTGGACACCGCGCGAGTTTTGGCGGTTGACGCGGTGGAGAAGGCCGGCAACGGCCATCCCGGAACCGCTATGAGTCTGGCGCCGGCGGCGTATCTGCTTTTTCAACGCGTCATGCGGCACGACCCGGCCGACCCGACGTGGGCCGGTCGCGACAGGTTCGTCCTGTCGTGCGGGCACTCGAGCCTGACGTTGTACGTGCAGCTGTACCTGTCGGGGTACGGCGTGGAGCTCGACGACCTCAAGCAGCTGCGGCAGTGGGGTTCGATCACGCCGGGGCATCCCGAGCACGGCCACACCGCCGGGGTGGAGACCACCACCGGGCCGCTGGGTCAGGGCCTTGCCAACGCGGTGGGAATGGCGATGGCCGCCCGCCGCGAGCGCGGACTTTTCGACCCCGACGCCGAGCAGGGCACGTCCCCTTTCGACCACCACGTCTACGTCTTCTGCTCCGACGGGGACGTCGAGGAGGGCGTCACCCACGAGGCCAGCGCGCTCGCCGGCCACCAGCAGCTCGGCAATCTCGTGGTCGTTTACGACGACAACCAGATCTCCATCGAAGACGACACTCGCGTCGCGCTTTCGGAGGACGTGGCCGAGCGCTACCGCGCCTACGGCTGGCACGTCCAGACCGTCGACTGGCGCGGAGAAGACGAGGCGTACGCCGAGGACGTCGACGCGCTGCACGCCGCGCTGGAAAACGCCAAGCGCGAGACGGACAAGCCGTCGTTCATCTCACTGCGCACCGTCATCGGCTGGCCGGCGCCCAACAAGCAGAACACCGGGGCGATCCACGGGTCGAAACTGGGCGCCGAGGAAGCCGCCGCCGTGCGCCGGATCCTCGGATTCGCCGCCGAGGAGGCCTTCTGCGTCGAAGCCGAGACGTTGGCCCACGCGCGCGGCGTGACCGAACGCGGCGCGCGGGCGCGACGCGCCTGGCAGGTCGGCTTCGAGAAGTGGGCGGCCGACAACCCCGAACGCAAGGCGCTCTACGACCGGATGTCTCGGCGCGAGCTGCCCGAAGGCTGGACCGAGTCGCTGCCGACGTTCCCCGCCGACGCCAAGGGCAAGGCCACCCGCTCCGCCTCCGGCAAGGTGCTTTCGTCGCTGGCCGACGTGCTGCCGGAGCTGTGGGGCGGCTCAGCCGACCTCGCCGGCAGCAACAACACCACCATGGACGGCGAGCCGTCGTTCCTGCCCGCCGCACATGCCACCAAGATGTTCCCCGGGCACGCCTACGGACGCACCCTGCACTTCGGGGTGCGCGAGCACGCCATGGGCGCGATCTGCAACGGCATCGCCCTGCACGGCGGCACCCGCCCCTACGGCGGCACCTTCCTGGTGTTCAGCGACTACATGCGTCCCGCGGTGCGGCTGGCGGCGCTGATGAAACTGCCGGTGGTGTTCGTGTGGACGCACGACTCCATCGGGCTCGGCGAGGACGGGCCGACCCACCAGCCGATCGAGCACCTGGCGTCGCTGCGGACCATCCCCGGCCTCGACGTGGTGCGTCCGGCCGACGCCAACGAGACCGTGTGGGCGTGGCGCAAGGCCCTGGAGCACACAGACAGGCCCACGGCGCTGGCCCTGACGCGCCAGAACGTCCCGGTCTTCGACCGCGAGGACATGGCCGGCGCCGAGGGAGTCGCCCGCGGCGCGTACGTGCTGGCCGAGGCCAAAGGCGGCGAGGCCGAGGTGATCCTCGTGGGCACCGGAAGCGAAGTCGCACTGGCCGTGGAGGCCCGCGAGACGCTGCAGGAACGCGGCGTGCCCACCCGGGTGGTGTCGGCGCCGTGCCTGGAGTGGTTCGACGCCCAAGACGCCGCCTACCGCGAGTCGGTGCTGCCTTCGTCGGTGCGCGCGCGAGTCAGCGTCGAGGCCGGGGTGACCATGCCCTGGCGGGCGATCGTCGGCGACGCCGGCGTCAGCGTCGGCATCGACCGTTTCGGCGCCAGCGCCCCCTACCAGCGCATCTACGAAGAATTGGGCGTCACCGCGCAGGCCGTGGTCGCCGCGGCCGAGCGCAGTCTCGCCGAAGTCAAGGGCGGAAAGGAGCAACAGGCATGAGCAGGGACCGTTTGGCAGAGCTGTCCGCCGCGGGGGTGGCGGTGTGGCTCGACGACATTTCGAGGCAGCGGCTGACCTCGCAGGGGCCGACAGGTCTGCGGGCGCTGCGCGACGACAAGCACGTCGTGGGGGTCACCAGCAATCCCACGTGGTTCGCCAAGGCGCTGCAGTCGGTCGACGACTATTCCGAGCAGCTGACCGACTTGGCGTTGCGGGAAGTCTCCGTCGACGAAGCCACGCGGGCGGTGACCGCCGCCGACGTGCGCGCCGCCTGCGACGCCATGCGCCAGGTGTACGACGCCACCGACGGAATCGACGGACGGGTGTCGCTGGAGGTCGACCCGCGGCTGGCCTATGACGCCGACCGCACTCTCGCCGAGGCCAAAGCCCTGTGGTGGATGGTCGACCGGCCGAACCTGTTCATCAAGATCCCGGCCACTGCCGAGAGCCTGCCGGCGATCGCCGACTCGCTGGCCGCCGGGATCAGCGTCAACGTGACCCTGATCTTCGGGCTGCAGCGCTACCGGGAGGTCATGGACGCCTTCTTCACCGGGCTGGAGCGTGCTCGCGCCGCCGGCCGCGACCTGTCGAAGCTGGGCTCGGTGGCGTCGTTCTTCGTCTCCCGCGTCGACGCCGAAGTAGACAAGCGTCTCGACAAGATCGGGTCCCCCGCCGCGGCGGCGCTGCGCGGCAAGGCCGCCGTGGCCAATGCGCGCCTGGCCCACCAGGCCTACGTCGAAACGTTCGACTCCGACCGGTGGAAGGCGCTGGCCGAGGCCGGCGCCCGGTCGCAGCGTCCGCTGTGGGCGTCCACCGGCGTGAAAGACCCCGACTACCGCGATGTGAAGTACGTCGAGGAGCTCGTCGTCCCCGGCGTGGTCAACACCATGCCCGAAGGAACGCTCAACGCATATGCCGATCACGGTGAAACAGTCGAAGACTCCGTCACCGGCGACTACGACGACGCCCGACGAGTCCTCCAGGATCTGGCCGGCCTCGGCGTCGACTACGACGACGTGGTGGCCGTGCTGGAGCGTGAAGGCGTCGAAAAGTTCACCGCCAGCTGGAACGAACTGCTGACCAGCGTGCGCACCGCCGTCGAAAAATCAAAATAGGAATCTCGCGATGACTCGTATGGACGCCGCCGGTGGACTGGCGGTCACGGCCACAATCGACTTGACCGAACAGCTCGCCAAACTCAACGAGATCGACGCGCCGCGTCGCCTCGCCGCCGCCGACTCGAGCCTGTGGGGGGAGGCGGCCGCCGAGGAGGCCGCGATCCGCCTTGGCTGGCTCGACACGTTCGAACGCAGCCGCGCGCTGCTGCCGCGCCTGGCCGAACTGCGCGAACAGCTCTCCCAGCGCGGGCTCACCCGGGTGGTCCTGGCCGGGATGGGGGGCTCGTCGCTGGCGCCGGAGGTCATCTGCCGCACCCTCGACGCGCCGCTGACGGTCCTGGACACCACCGACCCCGCCCAGATCCGCGCCGCCCTCGGCGACGCGCTCGACTCCACGGCGGTGGTGGTGTCGAGCAAGTCCGGCGGCACCGTGGAGACCGAGAGCCTGCGCCGGGCGTGGGTGCAGGCGTTCACCGACGCCGGCCTGCCCGACGTCGGCAAGCGTTTCGTGATCGTCACCGACTCCGGCTCCTCCCTTGAGCAGCTGGGCACGGCGATGGGCGCGGCCGTCGTCGCAGCCGACGCAGACGTCGGAGGCCGCTACTCGGCGCTGACGGCCTTCGGGCTGGTCCCGGCCGCGCTGGCTGGAGTTGACGTCTCCGAGCTGATCGAAGACGCGGCCGTCTTCGCCGCGACGATCGCCGCCGACGAACCCGACAACCCGGCGCTGCTGCTGGGCGCGGCCCTCGCGGCGCGGCCGTCTGCCGCGATCGCCGACGACGGCAGCGGAATCGTCGGTCTAGGCGACTGGATCGAGCAGCTGGTCGCCGAGTCCACCGGCAAGGACGGCAAGGGCGTCTTGCCGATCGTGATCGAGTCGCAGGCCGCCGCCGGCGCCCGCGCAGACGACGTCTTGTCGGTGTCCGTGGGCGGTTCCAAGCCTCCGGGGTTCGCATCCGGAGCCCACCTGAGCGCGCCGGACGTGGCCGTCAACGGGCCGCTCGGCGCGCAGTTCCTGTGCTGGGAGCTGGCCACCGCCCACGTCGGGGCGCTGCTGGAGATCAACCCGTTCGACCAGCCCAACGTGACCGAAAGCAAGGACAACACCAAGCGGATCCTCGACGAGGGAATGCCCGAGGAGGAGCCCGACTTCGTCGAAGGCGCCGTCGCGGTGTACGGAACCTCCCAGACCACGCTGGCCGCGGCGCTGACGGGGCTCGCCGCCCAGGTCGCCGCCGACGGGTACCTCGCGGTCATGGCCTACGCCGACCGCGTCGGCGACGCCGAGCTGGAACGCGTCCGGCAGCTGCTCGCCGAACACGTCGCCGCGCCGGTGACGTTCGGCTGGGGTCCGCGTTTCCTGCACTCCACCGGCCAGTTCCACAAGGGCGGCCGTCCCGCCGGCGTCTTCCTGCAGGTCACCACCGCCGTCGACGACGACCTGGAGGTGCCGGGACGCCCGTACACGTTCGCGGGACTGCAGGCGGCCCAGGCCGCGGGCGACCGCGAGGCGCTGCGCAGTCGCGAGCGTCCGCTGCTGCGGGTGCACCTGTCCGACCGCGCCGCGGGCGTCGCGCAGCTGCTGGCGGCCGCGCGGGAGGTGTCCGGGTAGATGGGCCAGGGCGAGGCGACGCCGATCGCCAACCCGCTGCGTGATCCGCAGGACCGCAGGCTGCCGCACATTCCCGAGCCGTGCGCGCTGGTGATCTTCGGCGTCACCGGGGACCTGGCCCGCAAGAAGCTGATACCGGCGGTGTACGACCTCGCCAACCGGGGTCTGCTGCCGGCGGCGTTCGCGGTGCTCGGCTTCGCCCGACGCGACTGGGGGCACGGCGACTTCGAAAGCCTCGCCCGCGACGCCGCCAAGGCGCACGCCCGCACTCCATGGCGCGACGAGGTGTGGCGCAGGCTGGCCGGGAATTTCAAGATCGTCCCCGGCTCCTTCGACGACGACGACGCCTTCGACCGGCTCACGACCGTCCTGGACGAGCTGCGCGCGTCTCACTCCATCGGCGGCAACGCCGCGTTCTACTTCTCCATACCGCCGGCGGCCTTTCCCGTCGTGCTGCGGCAGCTCGACCGCACCGGCGCGGCCGACAACTCCGTGTCCGGCGGCTGGCGTCGCGTCGTGGTGGAAAAGCCCTTCGGCGCCGATTTGGAGTCGGCGCGCGAACTCGACGATCTCGTCGACGACGTCTTCACCGCCGACGACGTGTTCCGCATCGACCACTACCTGGGCAAGGAGACCGTCCAGAACGTTCTGGCGCTGCGGTTCGCCAACACCTTGTTCGAGCCGGTGTGGAACTCCCGCTACGTCGACTCGGTGCAGATCACGATGGCCGAGGACGTCGGCATCGGCGCCCGCGCCGGGTTCTACGACTCGGCCGGCGCCGCACGAGACGTGCTGCAAAACCACCTGCTGCAGCTGCTGGCGTTGACGGCGATGGAGGAGCCGGTCGGCTTCGCCGCCGAGGAGATCCGCACCGAGAAGCTGAAGGTGCTGCGCGCCGTCACGCTTCCCGACGACCTGGAGACGCAGGCGATCCGCGGGCAATACGACGAAGGCTGGATCGCCGGCGACCCCGTCGTCGGCTACCAGTCCGAGGAGGGCATACCCGCCGGCTCCACCACCGAGACCTACGTGGCCGTCAAGCTCGGAGTGCAAAACCGCCGCTGGGCGGGCGTGCCGTTCTACCTGCGCACCGGCAAGCGGCTGCCGCGGCGGGTCACCGAGATCGCCGTCCAGTTCAAGCAGGCGCCGCATCTGCCGTTCGCCGACTACGACACCCAGATACTCGGCCACAACCAGCTGGTCGTGCGGGTGCAGCCCGACGAGGGCGTCACCGTCAAATTCGGTTCGAAGGTGCCCGGCGCCGGCATGGAGCTGCGCGACATCGCCATGGACTTCCACTACGGCGAGGCGTTCACCGAGTCCAGCCCCGAGGCCTACGAACGTCTCATCCGCGACGTCTTCCTCGGCGACAAGACCCTGTTCCCCGACGCCGCCGAGGTGGAGGCAAGCTGGGCGGTCGTCGACCCGCTGGAGCGGTTCTGGGCCGGACGCAAACCCGAGCCGTACCCGGCGGGCATGTGGGGGCCCGCCGCCGCCGACGCGCTGCTGGCCGCCGACGGGCGCGCCTGGCGCCGCGCGTAGAACGACCAAAGGAGACCGTCGTGATCGCCCTGTGGGACACCACCGCCACCGAGGTCGCCGACGCCTTGTCCGCGCAGCGGCACGCCGGCGCCGGGGCCAGCGGCCTCGCCCTCAATCTCGTGGTGGTCGTCGACGAAAAAGGCGAACGCGAAGCCGAGTCGGCCCTGACGCTTGCCGTGCAGCAGCACCCGTGTCGCCTGCTGATCGTGGTGCGCCGCGACCCGGAGCAGGCCGAGCCCCGCCTCGACGCCGAGGTGGTCGTCGGCGGCCGGCTCGGGCCGTGCGAGGCGGTCGTGATGCGGGTGTACGGGCCGCTGGTGAGTCACTCCGAGTCGGTCGTCATGCCGCTGCTCGCGCCGGACGTCCCGGTCGTCACCTGCTGGTTCGACGCTCCCCCGTCGCACACCGCCGCCGACCCGCTCGGCGCCTTCGCCGACCGCCGCGTCACCTATGCCGCGCGCGCCGCCGATCCGCTGGCGGCGCTGCGGCAGCGCGCCGTCGACTACAGCCCCGGCGACACCGACCTGTCGTGGACGCGCATCACCTACTGGCGTTCGCTGATCGCCAGCGCCTTCGACACCGCCACCGCGCCCGCCGAGTCCGTGGTGATCGCCGCGGCCGCCTCCGACCCCAGCGCGGCGCTGCTGGCCGGCTGGCTCGGCACGCGTCTCGGGGTGACCCCGGTCGTCGAAGACGTCGAC
>JBOGDN010000735.1:0-3367 GCA_050742995.1 Stackebrandtia sp.
GGGCTGGCCGGGGCCGTCGCGGCCGTGGCGCTGGGACTGATCGGCATGGCCCTCGGCGGGCTGGCTCTGGCCCGCTCCCGCCGCACCGGCTGACCGAACCGGTATCGCGATCAATTGGCGATCATGCAGCAGAAAACCGGCTCCTCAGTGATCTGAGAAACCGGCTCTGAGCTGGTGTAACACGTGCGGTCCCGACGGGATTTGAACCCGCGGCCTCCGCCTTGACAGGGCGGCGAGCACTCCATGCTGCTCCACGGGACCTGGTCCGAGTAGAACCCGGTCGTGTACCCCCAACGGGATTCGAACCCGTGTTACCGCCTTGAAAGGGCGGCGTCCTAGGCCTCTAGACGATGGGGGCGCGGGGTCATTATGACGCACAACCTGGGACGGCTGCATTTCAGTTTGACCCTACGGTGCCACCGTCTCGTGCGTCGGAGGCTTGGAAAGCATACGTGATGCTCTCCAGAACACCAATTGGGGGTGTCGAGGGACGACTCTACTTGGTGGTGCCGGTCGTCAACGCGACGACCCCGGCCAGCACCACCACCGCGCCGAAGATCCGCTTCAACGCCTGACGTTCGTGCAGCAGCAGCCAGGCCAGGACGCCGCCGACGACGATGCTCAGCTCGCGCGCCGGCGCGACCAGACTGACCGGCGCGTACCCGTAGGCGAACAGCACGAAGATGTAGCTGGCCGGCGCCAGGACGGCGATCGTCATCACCGGAGTGCGGTGCACGCGCCACACCCGCGCAATCTGATCGCGGCGCCGCAGCGCGTGGGGTGCCAGCAGGACCGAGCGGCAGACGTTGTTTCCCCAGTCGTACAGCAGCGGCATGATCGCCAGCGGGCCCACCGCCCAGGCGTCGTAGACGGTGTACGTGGCGATGATGACGCCGGTGGCCAGCCCATAGCCCACGCCGGCGCTCAGCTTCGACGCGCCGGAGGGCCGGCTCACTCCGATGATGAGGATTCCGGCCACCACGGCGGCCCCGCCGATGATGCCGACGATGTTCGGGCGCTCGCCGAACAGGATTATGGCGAAAGTCACCGACAGGATCGGGCCGGTGCCGCGCGCCAGCGGATACACCACCGACATGTCGCCCTGCTGATATCCGCGCTGCAGCAGCAGGAAATACCCCACATGCAGCACGCTGGTGCCGAAGCTGACCAGCGCCATGGTCCACGACCATTCAGGAGGGTAAAGCAAGACGACGACCAGCGTCAACGGGGCGTATATGACGACCGAAGTCACCGTGGACAGCCAGATCAGGACGGCCCCGCCGTCAGAAGCCCGCTTGACGTGGAGATTCCACACGGCGTGGCTGACGGCCGCGGCGGCGACGAGGGCTATGGCGACGGGGTGCACAACGGGCGACCCTAGCGCGCAAGCCGCTGTACGGCCGTGACCCGCCGCGTAATCGAGCAGACGAGAGCGCGCAAGCCGCTGTACGGCCGTGACCCGTCGCGTGATCGGGCAGACGAGAGCGCGGCTGGAGCCGACGCGTTCAGGTCCGCGGCGGGCTGCGGGACCGTCGGCGACCGCGGCGGTAGCGTATGCGGCGACGCTTGACGACGAGGAGGTCGCGCAGCTGATGTCGGAACGGTTTGTGGTGATCGGCGCCGGAACCATGGGCGCGGGAATCGCCTACGTCGCCGCCGGCGCGGGCTATCAGACCACATTGGTTGACGTTGACCCGCTGCGAGCGGCGGACGCGCTCGACGTGATCGGCGGCTGGGCGGACAAAGCCGTCGAGCGCGGACGCGCCACTGTCGCGCTGGCCGAGGAAATTCGCCTCCATGTGTCGACGGCGACGGACGTCGCGGAGATTTCGGACGGTCCCGAAGTGATCGTCGAGGCCGTGCCCGAGCGCCTTGAGCTGAAACGCCAGGTGCTGGCCGCCGCGCAGGAGCGTGAGCCGGCGCTGCTTGCCACCAACACGTCGAGCATCTCCATCGACTCCCTCGCCGAACCGCTGCGACGTCCGGAGCGGTTCTGCGGGCTGCACTTCTTCAACCCCGTCTACGCCATGGCGCTGCTGGAGATCGTGATCGGCGAGCGCACCGACGACGCCACTCGCGACCGCGCTCTCGAGGTGGCCGCGCGGCTCGGGAAACAGCCCGTCACGGTGCGCGACTCGCCGGGCTTCGCCACCTCGCGGCTTGGCAACGCCCTCAGCCTTGAGGCGATGCGCATGGTGGAGTCGGGCGTGGCCTCGGCCGCCGACATCGACAAGGCCATGGCGCTCGGCTACCGGCATCTCATGGGGCCGCTCGAGTTGACCGACGTGGTCGGCCTCGACGTCCGCCTCGACATCGCCCGCACCCTGCAGGGCGCCTACGGCGACCGTTTCGCGCCGCCGCGGCTGCTCGTCGACATGGTCGCCGCCGGGAAGCTGGGGAAGAAGACCGGCGAGGGCTTCTACCGCTGGACCGCCGACGGGAAGAAGGTCGCGGAATGAGCTTCCAGACCCTGAAACTGACCGAAGCCGACGACCGCACGACGGTCGAGCTCGACCGGCCCGACAAGCGCAACGCCATCGACCAGGAGATGGTCGACGAGCTGCACCAGGTCTGCGCCCGGCTCGAGCAAGATCCCAAGCTGCTGCTGATCGCCGGCGGCGACGGGATTTTCGCCTCGGGCGCCGACATCGCCCAGCTGCGCGACCGCGACCGCTTCGACGCGCTGCGCGCCATCAATGCGTCCCTCTTCGAACGCATCCGCAAACTCCCGCTGCCCACAGTGGCTGCTGTCGACGGCCTGGCGCTCGGCGGCGGCGCCGAACTGGCCTACACGTGCGACGTGCGAATCTGCACCGACCGCGCCCGCTTCGGGCAGCCCGAGGTCCTGCTCGGCATCATCCCGGGTGCCGGCGCCACACACCGGCTGCCGCAGCTGGTCGGCGAAAGCCTCGCCAAGGAGCTGCTGTTCACCGGACGCCGAATCAGCGCCGCCGAGGCGCGCGAGGCGCGGCTGGTCAGCAAGGTGATCGCCGAACCCGCCGACCTGCTGCCCGCCGCGCACTCGCTGCTCGACGACATGGCCAAGGCCTCGCCGCTGGCGCTGCGGCTGGCGAAACTGGCGGTAGACGCCCCGCCCGACGCCCACCCGCAGGTGGACCTGATCGCGCAGGCGGTGCTCTTCGAGGACGACGACAAGCACCGCAGAATGACGGACTTCCTGGAAAAGCGCGAAAAGCGCAAACCACGCTGAACATCCGCCAGGGCCGCCGGCCAATGAATCTTTGCCGTCCTCCCACTCGCAGAAGTCACCCAACTGCGAAATGACCGGACGTCAAGAGATTCACCTCCCCTCTGGCTTTAGCTTATCTTTTTGGGAGCGCTCCCGGCAAATTGCGCGCCCGCGCCT
>JBOGDN010000736.1:0-2337 GCA_050742995.1 Stackebrandtia sp.
GTGCGGGGCTGGTGGTCCTGTACGTCACCGGCGTAATCGGCCCGTCAAAGGACGACGACGCGGCGGAGTCCGCGCCGCCCGAGTACAGCTTCGACGACGAACTGTGCGACAAGATCGACTTCGCGGCCTTCGGTCCCGAGCTGTCCCGGGACGGCGAGGTGGAGGCCCAGCCGCAGGACGTCAAGGACGGCACGGGCGCGACGAGCAGGGAGCAGATCGACTGCTGGGTCATGTACGACCACGTCGACGGCGGCACGCTGCTCGGCCAGTTGTCGATCTCGATGCTGTACTTCCCGACCGAGCAGGAGGCCGTCGACCACTACGGTCCCAGCAAGATGGCCCCGGAAGTGCAGGACTCCGCCGAGACTTACGAGGGTTCCTGGGACGAAGGCCTGATCGGTCAATATCTGTGGGACACCGGATCCGACGTCCAGACCGACGCGATCTTCCGGGACGGGAACGTGTTCGGCTACGTCAGGTTTTACTGGTCGGGCGGCGAATGGGATCCCGACCAGATGACGACCGGCGTCAAGGACCTCGCCGAGCAGCTGGCCGTCCAGCTCGATCGCTGAAGTGGGGCGCGCTCTAAGGCCGACATGACGTCAGTGATCTTCAGGCCGGAAGCGACGATAGGGATTGTGGACGGCGAGGCGTCCCTGAGAGCAATGACGAATCGCGGCGTCGATCCGGGTGAAGGGCTCGGTCAGGGCGTCGACGTCGTACCACAGGCCGCGCGCGCGTCGGTTCGAGTGCAGCAGGGCGTCTTGGATCGCGGGCTGGTCGAGCCCGGTCGCGCCGCAGGGATCGGCGGCGAGCGTCACGGTCAGCGTCCAGCGCACCCGCCGCACCCGAATCTCCAGGGCGCCGACGGTCTCCCACGGCAGCCAGACGGGATAGACGGCGCCGGCCACGAACAGTCGCATGCCGTGGGGGGTCACGTGGAAGGCGTAGTCGGGGAAGTGATGTTCGGCGTTGAGAGTGCGCCGTCGCCGCCGCTCCTGCCAGCCGGCGATCAGAAGCGCGATCACGCCCACGATCGCGGCCGCGACTCCGCTGTCGAACACATCTCCAGGGCGCCGCCGCTGCCAGTCCACGGCTGTGGCTACGCCTAGCGCGATCAAGAGCAGGCCGAAGACACTCAGGATGATCACATCGTGAACCTTGACCGGGCGCAACAGTCTGCGCAGTATGGCCGCCTTGTGTTTGTCCAACCCGACCACGAAAACGTCGGCCCGTTCTCGACTCATCGCGCGATTATGCGCCTGACGCGCAAACCGCGCTCACACCTGAAGTCGGGCGGCGCATTAGTCGTCG
The DNA here is from genome assembly GCA_050742995.1 of Stackebrandtia sp. Classification (GTDB taxonomy): domain Bacteria; phylum Actinomycetota; class Actinomycetes; order Mycobacteriales; family Micromonosporaceae; genus Stackebrandtia. The sequence continues at coordinate 1,315 of JBOGDN010000736.1, forward strand.
TAGAAGATCCGTTCGGCGACCGTGTGCGCGCGGCGGGCCTGTCGCAGGTACTCGTCGACGAATTCGCCGGGGTCTGAGGAGTCTCGGTGCAGCACGGCGAGCACCCCGAGCAGCTCGGGGCCGTGCCGGGGCAGCTGGTCGGACGGCTTGCCGCGCGCCAGCGTCAACGCGTCGCGCACGTGCGAGGCGGCGATCCAGCTGCGCGCCAGGCACGCGGCGTCCTCCGGCGAGATCAGTCCGGCCTTGCCCGCGGCGGCGACGGCGTCCAGCGTGGATGTGGTGCGCAGCTCCGGAACGTCACGACCGTGGCACAGCTGCAGCAGCTGGGCGCTCCATTCCACATCGGCCAGACCGCCGGGTCCGAGCTTGACGTGGGTGGCGGGATCGGCGCCGCGCGGCAGCCGCTCGGCGTCCACTCTGGCTTTGACGCGGCGCAGCTCGACCAGCTGCTCGGGCGTCAGCCCGCCCTCGGGATAGCGCAGCGCGTCGGCCAGCTCGGCGAAACGCGCCCCGGTCTCGGCGTCGCCGGCGCACGGGCGGGCCCGCAGCAGCGCCTGCGTCTCCCAGGGCCGCGACCAGCGTTCGTAGTAGCGGCTGTACGCCGACAGGCTGCGCGCCATCGGGCCCTGCCGCCCCTCGGGCCGCAGGCCCGCGTCAATGCGCACCGGCGGCTCGGCCGCGGGCGTCTCCAACAGCCGCCGCATCGACTCCACCACGGCCGCCGCCTTGTCCGCGCGCTCGGCGCCGTCGGCGTCGTAGACGAAAAGCACGTCGGCGTCGGAGGCATACGAGGTTTCACGGCCGCCGAGACGTCCCATGCCGACGATCGCCAGCCGCGGCGCGTCGTCCACTGCCGCCTCGGCAACCGCCAAAGTGGAATGCAGCACCGCGTCGGTGAGGTTGGACAGCGCCTCCCCCACGTCGCGCACGTCACACAGGCCAAGCAGGTCGGCGCAGGCGATGCGCAGCAGCTCGCCGCGGCGGATAGCCCGCACCGCGGCCACGGCCGCCTCGGGCGTGCCG
>JBOGDN010000737.1:0-22013 GCA_050742995.1 Stackebrandtia sp.
CGTATGCACCCCGCTGCGCACAATGACGCACGCCTGCTCCCGTCCACCCACGACGCTGGAAGTGCCCGTCATGCGTTCTCGCCGTCCCGCCCGAACCCTCCGATGTGCGCTGGTCGCCGCGGTCTCGACCGTCGCCGCCGGCGTCGGCACGCCCGCTCACGCCGACGAAGCCGAGCCCGTCGACGTGCAGATTCTGTCCATCGCCGACCTGCACGGCTACCTCCAACCTCCCAGCGTCGCGGAGGGGGGACAGATCACCGCCCCCGGCGGAGACAAAATCACCGTCGGCGGCGCGGCATACCTGGCCACGCACGTCAAAAATCTGCGCGAAGGCGTCGGCAACTCGCTCTTCATCGCCGCCGGCGACCAGTTCTCCGGATGGCCCTTCGAAACCTCGGTGCACCGAGACGAACCCACCGTCGAAGCCCTCAACGCCCTCGGCCTCGACGTCAACGCCGTCGGCAACCACGAACTCGACACCTCACGCAGCTTCCTCGTCGACCACATGGGCGAAGGCGAGTGCTTCGGAGAAATCGGCAAGGACTCCTGCTTCACCGACTCTTCCGGACAGCGTTTCCATGGCGCCGACTTCGCACTGTCCACGGCCAACGTCGTCGACAAGCAGACCAAAGAGCTGATCACGCCGCCCTATGTCGTCAAAGACGTCGAAACTCCCGACGGAGGAACCCTCCAGGTCGGAATCGTCAACATCACCCCGCCCGGAACCGAGCACGGCTCCACCTCCTACCAAACCGACCTGGAAACCCTCGACCCCGTCGCCGCCGCGGACGCCTACGCCGAAGAGCTCACCGACCAGGGCGTCAACGCGATCGTCCTCAACGTCCACGACGGCGCCATGCCCGCCGGCGGACACGACGCCCACTACAACGCCTGCGACCTGACCTCCGGTCCGCTGCTCGACATGGCCGAAAGAGTCTCCCCCGACATCGACGCCATCGTCGGCGGGCACTGGCACTGGCGCTTCAACTGCATGCTGCCCGACCCCGCCGGAAACCCGCGCCCCGTCGTCGAACCCGGCCAGCACGGCGACGTCGTCAACGAGATCAACCTCGCCCTCGACCCCGCCACCGGCGAAGTGCTGCGCGAGGAGACCACCGCCGAAAACCACCCCAACACCCACGACGTCACGCCGGACCCCGACATGCAGGCGATCGTCGACTACTGGGCCGACCAGGGCGCACAGCGACACGCGCGCCACCTCGCCGACCTCGACGGCGAATTCACCCGCGACAAAGACGACTCCGGCGAAAGCACCATGGGCAACCTCGCCGCCGACGTCAACATGTGGGTCGCCGACAGCACAGACGAAGGCCGCGCCGACCTCGCGATGACGATGACCGACCCCCACGAAGGCTCAAACGCGGTGCACGGCGACCTCACCGGAGACGCCGTCACCGAAGGCCAGGTGTGGGACGTCTACGGCTACCACAACCCCGTCTTGACCGTCAGCGTCACCGGCGAGCAGATCGACCAGGCGCTGGAACAACAGTGGACGTCCGACAAGTTCGCGCCGTTCGCCGTGTCGGACAACGTCTCTTACGCCTTCGACGCCTCGCGCCCGATCGGAGACCGAGTCGATCCCGCCGACGTCCTGGTGGACGGCGAAGCGCTCGACCCCGCGGCGACCTATCGCCTCGCCGTGCTCGCCTACACCGCGATCGGCGGCGACGGCATCACCGCGCTGCGGGACTTCACCGGCCCGTACCGCAGCCAGCCGCAGGACAGGTACGCGTTCGCGTCGTATCTGGAGACGCAGGGGACGATCACGCCCGCGCCGCGAGATCGCGTCTGGGTCAAAGGCTGAGACCGCCTGCGCGATTCAGGCGCGGTGGTGCATGACGGTCTGGTCGGTCGCGGCGAAACCGCGGTCCTTGTAGTAGTCGACGAGGTCGGCGCCGCAGAACAACGACACCGTCGGGATGTCGTGCAGCTGCCCCATGACGGCCTTCATGAGCCGGCCGCCGATTCCACTGCCGCGCATTTCCTCGGCGACGACGACGTCTTCGACGTAGGCGCGGAAGTGGCCGTCGCTGACGGCCCTGGCGAAGCCGACCAGCCGGTCCCCGCTCCACGCGCCCACGGCCGGGCCGAACTCCAAGGCTCCGGCGACCTGCGGACTGGTGCGCTCCGGCCACCACTTGGCTTCGGCGTACAGCGCGACCACCTGGTCGGGAGGAATCCGGCGAGCCGCGTGGGTGGCCACAACGATCTTGGTGTCGCTCATGGCCGCCGAGTGTGCCATCCGAGCCTGAAATGCCCGAGTCTGGGGCGCGACCAGCCCCGATTTTCGTCGGTGCTCAGGGGTGGAGAGGGTGAGGTGGGGTTTGAGGCAGAATGCTTCGGAGTCGATATATATTTGTTTTTACGTTGAAAAATCGGCGACGTTGAAGTGAGAAATCGTCCTGCTCAGATCGGCGCGACGACGATCCGCGTGCCCGTGACCTCACAGGTCGCCGCTCCCGCCGTCTGCCCGCTCACCCACGAGGCGAAGTCGTCGGCGTCGTCCACGGCCACCTCGAGGCAGATCCCCGCGCCGTAGCGCACGTCGACGACCTCGCCTCGGCCGCGGCGCAGCTCGGCTTCCAGGCCGCCTCCGGTCTGATAGTCGATCGTCACCGTCACGATCTGCAGCAGACGCCGTTCGGCGAGTCCGACGGCGTCCAGCGCCTGCGCCACCGCGGACCCGTAGGCGCGCACCAGACCTCCCGCGCCCAGCTTCACTCCCCCGAAATATCGCGACACCACGGCCACGACGTCGGCGACTCCACGGCGTTTGAGGACTTCCAGCATGGGCGTGCCCGCGGTTCCCGACGGCTCGCCGTCGTCGCTGCACCGCTGAGTCTCCCCGTCCGCGCCCAGCACGTAAGCGGTGCAGTTGTGCGTGGCGTTCCAGTGCCGCTTGCGTCGCCGGGCGATGAACTCTCGGACGCCCGCCTCGTCGTCCGCCCGCGCCAGCGCACACACGAACCTCGACTTGTCGACGACCAGCTCGTGCTCGCCGTCTCGGGTGATCGTGTGCAGCATGGCGCGGTCAATTCTGCTCGTCGGTACGCGGGGCGCTCCCGCCGGGCGAACGCGACGCTTGATAATCGAGATTCCAGCACATTCGCGCTCAAAGATTGAGGAGCAGTCGATGTCAGTCATCGTCGCCTTCAGCGTGACCCCGCTCGGCAAGGGCGAACACATCGCCGAGCACATCGCCGACGCCGTGCGCGTGGTGCGCGAGTCGGGGCTGACCAACCACACCGACGCGATGTACACGGTCGTCGAAGGCGAGTCCTTGGACGAGGTCATGACGGTGGTCAACCGGGCGGTCGACGCCGTGGCCGCGCACGCGCCGCGCGTCAGCGCCACGATCAAGATGGACTACTTCCCGGGGCGGAAAGACGGGATGACGGCCAAAGTCGCCGCGCTCGAGGCGCATCTGAACGGATGACGCGCCGTGGGGGCGACGGCGCCGCCGTCGCCCCCACGCGATCAACGTCGAGAACGCCGTTCAGCCGCAGCTGCGCAGGCGCTCCCACACTCCTGCGGCGCCGGGCTCTTCGCCCCGGGTCCACCACTTGGCGCGGTATTCCGAGCCGCCGTGGCTGACCAAGGCGCCGCCGGTGTAAGCCGTCGCGGCGTTCCACGCCGCGGACTCGCACTGGCCGGGATCACCCGGATCCCCGGGGCCCCCGTCGCCTGCTCCGAACACCACGTCGGAGCAGGCGTAGAAGGCGTTGGCGGTGTCGTGGACGGTCCACACCGCCAGGATCAGGTGGCGTCCCTGCTTGCCGGACGGCAGCGTCCCGGAGTGAGAGTAGTCGTACGGGGGCTGTTGACCGCCGTAGTCGACGGTCGCGAACGGGGTCAGCTCCAGGTCGGCTCGCCGCAGCGGGTTGGCCGGGTTGTAGCTGTCCTTGGTGATGAAGTACTCGAACTTGGTGGTGCGGTGCGGGGCGGTGAACCTCCAGCTGAACGTGTATTGGCTGCCGGAGTCGACTCTTGCGGCCGGCCAGGCGCCGGCGCGCGGGTCGTCAAGCGGGGCGAACGCGGAATTCCCGGCCGCGCAGATCTGTCCGTCGGCGGGTCCGCGTTGCGGGAAGCCCTTGGGGCCTTCCACGCTTTGGGGTTCGTACTGAATCGGGCCGCAGTTGGTCACCGTGCCGTCGGCGCAGTGCAGCTGGCGGGAAGTCGGGCTGTTGGTATAGCCGTGAGCGTAGGCGGGCGAGGCGCCCGTCACGGCGAGCATCACCGCGACGACGCAGCCGGCGAGCACCGAAAGCGCGACTCTCACGGTCCGTGGGATAACCATAGGGGCACTTCCGTCTCTTGATTTAGAAGAAAGTTTCCTAATCATAAGCAAAAAATCCACCTTTGTCTATATTTGTGACCTCCGGCGGCTGTGAGAGCAGGTGAGCCACGCGGCTTCTTGATCGCCAAGCGCCGCGGCGGCCGCCAGAGGCGGGCACACTGGCGGCATGGCGGGAAAAGGCGATCGTCCGAAAGGCTCCCGGGCCTTCCCGGACGGCACGTCATGTGCAGCGGGTGCGCGATGAAGCTGTACTTCCGGCGCTGTCGCGACGCCGACGTCGCGCTGCTCGATCAGCTCAACCCCACCCCGAGCGTGAACTCCTTTCACGCCCAGCGCTACGCCGCCCAGGAAAGCGGCGACGCCACCTACCTGCTGGCCCTCAACGAGCGTCGACCGGTCGGGCACGCCCTCGTCAAATGGAACGGGTGCGCCGACGACGAGGTGCGCGACGTACACGCCGGCTGTCCCGAAATCAACGGCCTTGAGGTCTTCCCCGCCCGGCTGCGCAGCCGAGGCATCGGCTCGCAGCTCATCGCCGCCTGCGAAGACCTGGCCCGGCAGCGGCGGCTGCGCTGGATCGGACTGGGCGTGGCCGACCACAACCCGCGCGCCCGCCAGCTGTACCACAGCCTCAGGTACTCCGGACGGATCCGCTACGTCGACCGCTACACCTGCATCGACAGCTTCGGCGCCCGGCACGACTTCGCCGACCAGTGCGTCTTCCTGGTCAAGCAGCTCAAGCCTTAACGTCATATATGAGATATGGTGACTCGCATGGCTGACACCAACCCCCGCGCCGAGGACTACCTGCGTCGCATCGGCGCCCTCGTGCGCGACGCCCGCAAGCACCGCGGTCTCACCCAAAGCCAGCTCGCCGACGGGCTGGGCACCAGCCAAAGCGCCGTCAACCGCATCGAGCGCGGACAGCAGAACCTCAGCGTGGAGATGCTGACCCGCGTCAGCGAAGCCCTCGACAGCTCGATCGTGTCGCTGGGACGTCCGGACGTGGTACACCTGCGCGTCGTCGGCGGCGCGACCCTGTCCGGCGAGATCGACGTCAAGACGTCGAAGAACGCCGGCGTGGCCCTGCTGTGCGCCAGTCTGCTCAATCGCGGCCGCACCACCTTGCGGCGCGTGGCGCGCATCGAGGAGGTCAACCGCATCCTCGAGGTGCTGGAAAGCATGGGCGTGAAGTATCGCTGGCTCAGCGACGACAACGACCTGGAGATCGTGCCGCCCCAGCGGCTCAAGCTCAACGCCGTCAACGTCGACGCGGCGCGACGCACCCGAAGCATCATCATGTTCCTGGGCCCGCTGCTGCACGACCACCCCGAGTTCGCCCTGCCGTACGCCGGAGGCTGCGACCTGGGCACCCGCACCGTCGAGCCGCACCTGTCGGCGCTGCGCCCCTTCGGGCTGTCGGTCAAGGCCACCGCCGGCAACTACCACGCCACAGTCGACGCAGACGCCGAGCCGCGGCGCCCGATCGTGTTGACCGAGCGCGGAGACACCGTCACCGAGAACGTGCTCATGGCCGCGGCGCGACGCGAGAGCCTCACCGTCATCCGCAACGCCAGCTCCAACTACATGGTCCAGGACCTGTGCTTCTACCTGCAGAAGCTGGGGGTGGACATCGAGGGCGTCGGCACCACGACGCTGACGGTCAAGGGCGTCTCTCACATCGACCGCGACGTCGACTACGCGCCCTCGGAGGACCCCATCGAGGCGATGAGCCTGGTCACGGCCGCGGTGGTCACCGACTCCCAGGTCACCGTCAACCGGGTCCCCGTCGAGTTCCTCGAAATCGAGCTGGCGCTGCTGGAAGAGATGGGACTGGAGTACCGGCGCGGTGAGGAGTACCTGGCCGCCAACGGCAACACCCGGCTCGTCGACCTGACGATCCTGCCGTCGACGCTGCGCGCGCCGATCGACAAGATCCATCCGATGCCGTTCCCGGGCCTGAATATCGACAATCTTCCGTTCTTCGCGCTCATCGCCGCCCAGGCTCACGGCGCCACGCTGATTCACGACTGGGTGTACGAAAACCGCGCCATCTATCTGACCGAGCTCAACAAGCTCGGCGCGCACGTGACCCTGATGGACCCGCACCGCGTGCGCGTCGAGGGCCCCACGCACTGGTCGGGCGCCGAGGTGATCTGTCCTCCGGCGCTGCGTCCGGCCGTGGTGATCCTGTTGGCCATGTTGGCGGCCAAAGGGACGTCGGTGCTTCGCAACGTCAACGTCATTCACCGCGGCTACGAGCAGCTTGCCGAACGGCTCAGCCTCCTCGGCGCCCAAATCCAGGTTTTCCGGGACGAGTGACTCTCGACCTCAGGTCTTGACCAGCTCCTGCTGCCGCGCCCGCTTGACGCTGCGGTTGCGGAAGAACATGCCAAGCCCCACCGCGGCGATCAGCAGCACGATCATGGAGATCAAGAACGGAGTCGGTCCGAACTGCACGATCAGCGGCACCGAGGCGGCGGTGACGATGCCTCCGCCGAAGAACGGCTCCAGAATCAACTGCTTGTAGCCGAACGCCTGGTAGGCCGGGGTCCGCAGCTCGGGGTCGGCGATGCGCATCAAGACCAGACCGGTGGCCGTGGTGCCCGTGGACTGTCCGAAGTCGCCGAGGCTGCGCTCGAACCAGTATTCGGGGATGATCCGCTTTGCCAGGAACACCACCGCGAACACGCACCAGGCGAGCCCGGCGACCGCCAGGATCAGGAACGGCCAGAAGTTGTCGGCGATGACCTCAAGGGCCAGCGTGCCCATGGCGGCGATGACCAGCAGGTCCAGCGCGAAACCCTGAAGGCGTTCCATGGTGAGCCGGTCGACGAGTCCCCCGCGGTCGAAGCGGTCGATGATCATCTGCACGAAGATGCCGCCGATCATCGCCATCGGGAACAGCGGGACGTAGGCGAGGATCTCGACGCTGTCGGCCCACAGCAGCTGCTCCACTTTCTGCATCCCCATGAGCATGAGCTGGCCGATGAGGACCGCCGCCGCGATCATTCCGAAGTGGAAAATCAACGGCTCGATGGACGAGGGGTTGACAGTCATCATGGCCGCGGGACGGTGCTCGTCCTTTTCGTAGACGCCCTGCGCCTCCTTGACGGACATGTTGGTCCTGCCCGCGTCAAGCTGCGAGGCCTTGCCCGTGCGCACGCCCCAGTTGACCAGCGCGATGCCGACGACGACGCCGGTGAGCAGGCCGACGGTGGCCATGCCGAGCGACAGGTCCTTGCCTTCTTCGAAGCCGAGTTCCTCGAAGGTGCCCTGCATGCCGGCGGCGGTGCCGTGGCCGCCTTCGAAGCCGACTTCGATGAGGGTGCCGACCGCGTAAGGCAGGTCGAAGAAGGGGGTGATCACCAAGAGGGCGAGCAGAAGGCCGATGACGTACTGACCGGCGCCGAGTGTGAGGCCGAAGGCCAGCTGCGGGCCGGCGAGCTTGGCGGCCTGCTTCGGCTTGGGAAGCCGCTCTCCCAGGAACAGCGCGGCGAACACCACCGAGATCAGCAGGCCGGGAAGCGACGTCCACACCTCGCGCACCTCGGCGCCGAACAGACCGCCTTCGGTGTAGCTGTCGTTGCCGAACGCGCTCATGATCGAGCCGAAGATCTCGGGGCCGAAGAGCAGCGCGATGCCGCCGCCGATGATGGAACTGGGGAGGAACAGTTTCTGCGCGAATTTCCACCGCACTCTGATCAGCTTGGCTATCAGCAGCAGCAAGCCAAGCAGAAGCAAAGCGAGCCCGACGGTTTCGGGGGACATCAAGTCTCCTTTAGGGGCATTCTGGACGAGGGGGACGAATGAACGTGCAGAAGGGTAGATCACACCAAACTGTCCATGAATTCGCGGTTGCGCAAACGTGACCATCCACTTTGATTAGAGTGTCCGACCGTCGAAAGCCCAGCGTCTCAGTGCGTTCTGGGTCGCCGAGACGACGAACTTAAACCTCGTTATAGGAGAGCGGCGCGGTTTTGGGACGCTTAGCTCGGTCTCGATATATATGGTTGCTGTGATAAAAGGAAACCGATACGTCATACTGTCCGCATGTTGAAGCTCGCGATCCTGGGATTCCTGCGCGACCACCCGCTGCACGGCTACGACCTGAAGACCCGCATCGCGGCGCTGACCGGCCATGTCAAGCCCATCGCCGACGGCACGCTGTACCCGGCGATCAAGCGCCTCGAGACCGCCGGATGCCTCACCCGACGCACGGCGCCGGGCAAAATCGCCGCGCCGCGCCACATGCTCGAGCTGACCGGCGACGGCGTGGACTACCTCAGGCGGCTGCTGCGCGACCCCGAAGACCTCTACATCTCCGACGACAACCGGTGGTTCGTCCTGCTCGCCTTCCTGCGGCACCTCGACAACCACCGCGAGCAGGCCATAGTGCTGCGTCGCCGGCTGGCCTTCCTGCAGGACCCCGTCGCCTATTTCTACGACGAGCGCGGCCGCCCCATGGCCGTCGACGACTTCGCCGACCCCTTCCGGCAGGGGCTGCTCAAGATCGCCCGCGCCGCCTCAGACACCGAGTTCGCCTGGCTGCACACCACCATCGCCGAGCTCGACCGCCGCTCCTGAAACGACCCGCCTACAGCGGAGGACGGCTTTCGTAGGGCGTGGACAGCACGATGGTGGTGCGATGCACGACCCCGGCCGTGGCGCGGATCTTCGCCAGCAGCTCTTCCAGTTCCGTGGGGCCGGACACGCGGACCTTCAGCAGGTAGTAGTCCTCGCCGGCCACCGAATGGCAGGCCTCGATCTCCGTCATGCCCGCCAGCTTTTCGGGGGCGTCGTCGGGCGCGGCGGGGTCGATGGGACGGATGGCGACGAACGCCGTCAACGGCAGACCGAGCGCCTCGTAGTTGATCTTGGCGGTGTATCCGGCGATGACGCCGCGTTCTTCGAGCCGCTTCACCCGCTGATGCACCGCCGAAGTCGACAGTCCGACCTTGGCGGCCAGCTCGGTGAAGGACATCCGCCCGTCTTCTGTCAGCGCCGCCACGACGGCGAGATCCATTTCCTCCACAGTGACGAACTTACCGTCCTCGCCGTCGCGGCGGCCCGTCCGCCTCATTCGCGCCCCATCGCCCGCGATATGACCAGCCGCTGTATCTGATTGGTGCCCTCGACGATCTGCAGCACCTTGGCCTCGCGGAAGTACCGCTCCACCGGATGGTCGCTCACATATCCGTATCCGCCGAGCACCTGGACGGCGTCCGTGGCGACCTTCATGGCCGTGTCCGTGGCGAACAGCTTCGCCTGCGCGGCATCCAGGCTGAACGGCCGCCCGGCGTCTTTGAGCCGGGCGGCGTGGCGCGTCAGCTGACGCGCGGCGTTGATCTGGGTGGACATGTCGGCCAGCATGAAGCCCACGCCCTGGAAGTCGACGATGCGAGTGCCGAACTGGCGACGCTCCTTGGCGTACGCCGTGGCGTAGTCGCACGCCGCCTGGGCCAGACCCACCGCGCACGAGGCGATGCCGAGGCGCCCGGCGTCGAGGGCGGCCATCGCGATCTTGAAGCCCGTGCCCTCCTCCCCCACCAGCCGGTCGGCCTCGACGTGGGCGGCGTCGAACACGACCTGGGCGGTCGGCGAGGAGCTCAGTCCCATCTTGGTTTCGGGTTTTTGCGGCAGAATGCCCGGCGTGGTCGCGTCCGCCAACAGGCAGGACACGCCCTTGGGGCCGGGACCTCCGGTGCGCGCGAACACCGCGTAGAAGTCGGCGACCCCGGCGTGGGTGATAAACGCCTTGGTCCCCGTCAGCGTGTAGCCGTCGCCGTCGGGCGCCGCCTTGGTCGTCATGGCGGCCGCGTCGGAGCCGCCGGCCGGCTCGGTCAGGCAGTACGCCCCCAGCGTCTGTCCGCCGAGCATGTCCGGCAGGAAGCGGGAGCGCTGCGCGTCGCTGCCGACCGAGGCGACGGGAAAGCACGCAAGAGTGTGGACGCTGACGGCTTCGGCCACGACGACCCAGCGCCGCGCCAGCTCTTCGAGCACTCGCAGGTAGACCTCGTAGGGTGCGCCCGCGCCGCCGTACGCCTCGGGATAGGGCAGACCGAGCATGCCGGACCGTCCCAGCGTGCGCAGCACCTCGCGGGGGAACTCGCCGCGAGCTTCCCACTCGTCGACGCGCGGAGCGAGCTCCCCGTCGGCGATGTCGGAGGCCAGCCGCACGACGGCGTCGGCTTCGTCGGAAGAGAACGGTTGCGTGGTCATGGACACAATTAACCTAATAGGACTTTGAGTTCGGTTGACAGGGTGTTCAGACGTCGCGCGCCGCCTTCGACGCACACGACGATGTCTTCGATGCGGGCGCCGTGGCGGCCCGGCAGGTACACGCCCGGTTCCACGGAGAAGGCCATTCCCTCCCGCAGCACGGTCTTGTCGCCGCCGACGATGTAGGGCGCTTCGTGTCCGTCCAGGCCGATTCCGTGTCCGGTGCGGTGCGTGAAGTACTCGCTGTATCCGGCCTGCCTGAGCACCTCGCGCGCGGCGGCGTCGACCGACTCGGCGGAAACTCCCGGACGCGCCGCCTCCACTCCGGCGCGGTGGGCGGCGCGCAGCGGCTCGTAGTAGGCGACGAAGTCCTCCGGCGGGGCGCCCAGGCTGTAGGTGCGGGTGCAGTCGGAGCCGTAGCCGGCGGACACCACTCCCCCGATGTCGACGACGACCACGTCCCCGGCTTCGACGATCCGGTCGCCGGGCCGATGGTGCGGGCTGGCGCCGTTGGGGCCGGAGGCGACGATGACGAAGGAGACGCCGACGTGGCCTTCGTCGAGGATCGCCGCGGCGACGTCGCGGGCGACCTCGGCCTCGGCGCGCCCGGCGCGCAGCCACTCCCCCATGCGCGAGTGCACCCGGTCAACGGCCTCGGCCGCGCGCGCCAGCTCCGCGACTTCCGCGTCCGATTTGACCATCCGCATCGGATCGATCACTTCGGACGCGAGGCGCAGTCGGGCGCCCGGCAGCGCCGTCGACAGGCCGTGCCAGTGCAGCGCCCACATCCGCTCCGAGGCGCCGATGCGCGGCGAGGCGTGCGGCAGCAGCTCGCCGGCCAGCGCGAAGGGGTCGTCGCCGTCGGCGTAGTCGACGATCTCGACGCCGCACGACGACGCCGGAGAGCCTTGCGCGCCAGGACGTTCCAGCCGCGGCACGACGAGCCGCGCGGGACCGTCGGCGGGCACGACGAGCGCGGTCAGGCGCTCTGAGGGCTTCGCGTCGTAGCCGGAGAGGTAGCGAAGTTCCGCGCCAGGGGTCAGCACCAGCGCGTCCAGGTCGGCCTGACCGACCGCGGCCCGCGCCGCGGCGATGCGCTGTGGTCCGTACAACGCTGTATCAGACTTCACGGCGCGAGCTTAACTCCCGTTTAGTTACTGCTTGTGGCAGGCTGGCAAATATGCTGATGCTCGTAGACGCGCCGGGACTGTGGTATCGCGCCTTCTACGGCCTGCCCTCCTCGATGCGCTCCCCCGACGGCGTCCAGATCAACGCGGTGCGGGGGTTTTGCGACGGGCTGGCCGTGCTGCTGCGCAAGCACCGCCCCGACAAGCTGGTGTGCGCGGTGGACTTCGACTGGCGTCCGGCGTGGCGCGTGGAGCTGCTCCCCTCGTATAAGGCCCATCGGGTCGCCGACGACGGCGCCGAGGCCGAGCCCGACGAGCTGGGTCCGCAGGTCGAGATCATCGGCGAGATGCTGGACGCCTTGGGGATCGCCGTCGTCGGCGCATCGGGGAACGAGGCCGACGACGTGCTGGCGACGCTTGCCGCGCGCGCCGGCGAGCCGGTCGTCGTGGCCAGCGGGGACCGGGACCTTTTCCAGCTGGTCGACGACGCCGCGCGAATCCAAGTCGTCTATTTCGGACGTGGCGTCGCCAACGCGGAGACCTACGACGAGGCCGCCGTGCGGAAGCGCTTCGGCGTCGAGGCTTCGCAGTACGTCGACTACGCGGTGCTGCGCGGCGACCCCTCGGACGGACTGTCCGGCGTCAAGGGAATCGGAGACAAGACCGCGGCCGCGCTCATGGGCGCCCACGGGTGCCTTAGGGGCCTCGTCGACGCCGCGGCCGACCCCGACTCCGCGCTCAAGCCGCGAGTGCGCGCCGCCGTGACCGAACACGCCGAGTACCTGGCGGCCGCGTCGCGGGTGGTGCGCACGGTCTCCGACGCGCCCGTGGCGCACGTCGACGCCGCGTTGCGCGCGGCGCCGGCCGACGCCGACGCTTTGGGCAAACTCGCCGAGCGATACGGCCTGGCCAACCCGATCGAAAGGCTCGGCAAGGCGATCGCCGATGCTCTCGAAGGCTCGGAATGAGCATTCGCGGCCGACGGGATTCGCAATTCTCCCCACGCGTCTATAAATGGCGACAGAGTCCCACATTTCGTCGCGACTGACCCTCGACCAGCCGCTACAAGCGATCCATAAACCGCTTTCCTTTCGCCGCCTGTGTATTGCCGCGATTGTTCGCGCATGCGTAAAGTGCGGGGTCCCCCGAGGCCAAATACCGGCAAGCAATATTTAGGAGCCCCGAAGCGTGTCTGCGCACACCCCCGACCTGTCCCCGAACAGCCGTCGCCGGCGACCCCGGCTGCGTTATCTGGCCGCCGGCGCCGCCGCGATCGCCCTCGCCGCCGGCGGAAGCGTCTACGCCCTCGCCGACGACGCGCCCGGCCCCGACGACTCCGGCCCCGTCTCCGCCGACGGGACGCTGTGCGGCGCGTCGTTCAACACAGAGGACGAATACGACGACGGCAGCTACGAGGACGCCTTCGCACGCGTCGACGGCTACTACGACGGCCTGGAGTCGGTGCGCGTGTTCTACTCCGGCCTGCCGAAAGACTGGCCGGGCAAGCTGAAGTCCGGCGACGTCCCGATCACGGTGTCGTTCAAGGCCCAGCCTGAGGACATTCTCGACGGCAAGCACGACGAACATCTCAAGCGCTGGTTCGACGAGGCCCCCGACGACCGCGACGTCTACTGGTCGTACTTCCACGAGCCCGAGGACAACATCGAAGACGGCGACTTCACCGCCGAGGACTACCGGGCGGCCTGGGCGTACCTGAAGGACATGGCCGACGCCGCCGACAAGCCCAACCTGAACGCGACCCTGATCCTGATGTCGTGGACGCTGGAAAACGAGGAGCGCGACTGGCGCGACTACTACCCCGGCGACGGCGTCCTCGACGTCCTGGCCTGGGACGCCTACAACGCGATCCTGCCGCAGGACCTCACCGGTTATCGCTCCCCCGAGGAGATCTTCGGCCAGACCGTGGAGGTCAACAAGGAGGTCGGTCTGCCATACGCGATCGCCGAAACCGGCAGCGGCCTCGTCGAAGGCGACGACGGAACCGACCGGGCCGCCTGGCTGCGCGACGTCGTGGAATACCTGGCCGCCAACGACGCGATCTGGGTGCAGTACTTCGACATCGACTTCACCTCCGAAGGACACAGCGACTACCGGCTGCGCGACGAACCAAGCCAGCAGGTCTGGCGCGAGTTCTGTTCCGGCTGAGCGCTTTGGCGCCACAACGGCCGCGGATCTCGAGGGGGGTCCGCGGCCGTTTTCTTTACTATGTGAGCACTCGATTTCGATATATATTGGAGTAAATTCGTACGATCGGATTCTAATCGAGCGAAGCCGTCGCTTTGTCGCACGACGACGATAACCTGAGATCGTGAGCCCATACAGCACCCCGCCGGGCGAGCCGACCGCCGATCTTCCCCCCGACGTGAAGGCTTCCGACGCCGAACGCGAACAGCTCGTCTCGCGACTGCACGCCGCCGTCGCCGACCTCGACGCCCAGCACCAGGGCGTCGGGGCGATCAGACGCGGCGGCAGCTGGCGGCTGGCCGCCGACACCGTGATCTACGTCGGACTCGGAACGATCGACGTCGACCTGCGCGACGCCCGCGTCGACGTGCCCCACGCGCGACTGCGGGCCGGCGTCGGCGTGGGAACCATCACCGTCCGCGTCCCCGCCGGCCTGCGCGTCACGGTGACCGGCGGCAGCGTGCTCGGCGCCCATACCGTCGCCGACAGCCCGGCCTCCGAAGACGTCAGCGCGCCGACGGTGCACCTGCACCTGGAGACCGGCGTCGGCACGGTCGACGTCCGCCGGGTCCCCGCCCGGCGGTGACGATCCCGCGTCGTCAGTTGTCCGCCACCACTCCGCGCCTGATCGCGTCGGCGGCCTTGCGCGCGGTCGCCCGCAGCGGCGACTTCTCCTCGGCCGCCTGAGCGATCTGCCCCAGCAGATCGATCGTCTGGCGAGTCCAGCGGACGAAATCGCCCGCCGGCATCGAGCCGTCCGGGCCGTCCCCGGCCGCCAGCGCCCTGGCCAGCGACTCGCCGCGCGCCCAGCGGTAGATCGGCCACACGAAACCCAGATCCGGCTCCCGAGTCAACGACAGCCCGCGGACGCGCTCGTCGCGGGCCACCCGTTCGTGCCGGCGCAAGGTGGCGGCCACGACCGGGCCGATCTCGCCCTTGCTCGGCAGCGTCCCCGCGAAATCGCCGTCGCGACGCGACTCGAACAGGACCGTGCTGACCACCGCCGCCAGCTCCGAGGGCTCCAGGTCGTCCCACACGCCGTCGCGCACGCACTCGGCCACCAGCAGGTCGGCTTCCGACCAGATCCGCCCCAGCACCTTGCCCGACTCGGTGACCTGGTCGCCGTCGACGTAGCCGTACTCCGCCAACATGTCGCAGACCCGGTCGAAGGTGCGCGCCAGCGAACCCGAGCGCTTGTTCACCCGCGACTGCAGCCGGTCGTAGTCGGCCAGCAGGCGGTGGCGACGGCTGGCGTGTCGCGCGTGCTCGTCGGCCTCGGGGCATTCGTGGCAGGGGTGACAGCGCAGCTCGTGACGCAGCTTCTCCAGCTGCGGGTCCTCGAAAGCCCGCCGGCGACGCCCGGGCCGGTTCGCGCCGGAGCCGGCGGCGGCCACACGCAGCGACGCGGCCATGTCGCGGCGCACCGCCGGGCTGCGGTGGTTGAAGTTCTTCGGGATCTTCACCCGCGCCAGCGGCTCCACCGGCGTCGGAAACGCCGCCGAGGTGAGCCTGCCCGCCCAGCGCGACTCGGTCAGCACCAGCGGCCGCGGCTCTTCGCCGCGCCCGCCCCAGTTGAATCCGGGGTCGAGGACGACGGCGAGGCCGGCGCGGCGGCCCGCCGGAACCCGGATGACGTCGCCGGTCTTCAACTTGGTCAGGGAGGAGTCGGCGTCCTGTCGCGCCTCGGCCTTGCGCTGCCGCGAGGCGCGCTTTTCCAGGTCGGCGACTGCCGCGCGCAGCGAGAAGTACTCCTCGAAGTCGCCGCGGTCGCAGGCGATGAGCGGGTCGAACTCGGCGGCGGCCTGCTGGGCGGCGCGCGCCTGCTCGGCGAGCCCGACGACCTTGCGGTCGGCCTGGAACTGAGCGAAGCTCGACGAAAGCAGCTCGCGGGACTTGGCGCGTCCCAGCCCGCCGATCAGGTTCACGGCCATGTTGTACGACGGCGAGAAGCTGGAGTTCAACGGGTAGGTGCGCGTCGACGCCAGCCCGGCGACGTGCCGCGGGTCGACCTCGACGCCCCAGATGGTGACCGCGTGGCCCTCCACGTCGATGCCGCGCCGGCCGGCCCTGCCGGTCAGCTGGGTGTACTCCCCCGGCGTCAGGTCGACGTGTTCTTCGCCGTTGAACTTGACAAGCCGCTCAAGCACCACCGTGCGCGCCGGCATGTTGATTCCCAGCGCGAGCGTCTCGGTGGCGAACACGGCCTTGACGAGACCGGCGGCGAACAGCTCTTCGACGATCTCCTTGAAAACCGGCAGCAGGCCGGCGTGGTGGGCGGCCAGGCCGCGCTGCAGCCCGTCCAGCCACGGGTAGTACCCAAGCGCGTTCAGGTCGGAGGCGGCGATGTGCGCGGTGCGCTCCTCGGCGATGCGGGCCGTCTCGGCGGCCTCGTCGGGGTCGTTGAGGCGCAGTCCGTCGCCCACGCACTGCGCCACGGCCGCGTCGCAGGCCGCACGGCTGAAGATGAACACGATCGCCGGCAGCAGGCCCTGGGAGTCCAGTTTGCCGATCACGTCGCTGCGGTAGGGAGGACGCGCGCGGCGCGGGCGTCCGCGACGGTCGTAGCCGAGACGCCGTTCCTGGTCGCGGATGTGGCGCAGCAGCTGCGGGTTGACCTCGCCGAGCTTGCCGGAGGCGGGGCCGGGCGCGAAGAGGTCGAACATTCGCCGTCCCGCGAGCATGTGCTGCCACAGCGGCACCGGCCGGTCTTCGGAGACCACCACCTCGGTGCGTCCGCGAAGCGACACCAGCCAGTCGGCGAACTCCTCGGCGTTGGAAACGGTGGCCGACAGCGAAACCAGGCTCACCGACGCCGGCAGGTGGATGATGACTTCTTCCCACACCGCGCCGCGGAAGCGGTCGGCCAGGTAGTGGACCTCGTCCATGACCACGTAGCCGAGGCCTTCGAGAGTCGGCGACTGCGCGTAGAGCATGTTGCGCAGCACCTCCGTGGTCATGACCACGATCGGGGCTTCGCCGTTGACGACGGTGTCCCCGGTGAGCAGGCCGACGTGGTCCGCGCCGTGTATGTCGACCAGGTCGTGGAACTTCTGGTTCGACAGGGCCTTGATCGGCGTGGTGTAGAAGCACTTGCGCCCCGTCGTCAGCGCCAGGTACACCGCGAACTCGCCGACGACGGTCTTGCCGGCGCCTGTGGGAGCGCACACCAGCACGCCGCCGCCGTCCTCCAGCGCCTTGCAGGCGTCCAGCTGGAAGTCGTCGAGCGGGAACGGGTACCGCCCGGCGAAATCAGCCAGCTCGGGATGCTCGGCCCTGCGACGCGCGTCGACGTATCGCTCGGCAGGACTGCTTTTTCCCGTTTCCGCACGTCCGCTCGCCGCCGATCCCATGCGCCAAGACTAGTGCGTCGCGGCCACCTGCGGCTGACCCGGCGTGGCGGGCCGGTGCGTCGAGTCGCACTGGTTGGTGGGTATTGTCCCTTTCGTGCGACCCGACGACGAGAACTCCTCCAGTCGGCCTGTCAAGGCCGTGATGTTCGACTTCCAGGGAACTCTCGCCCAGCTCGAATCGCCGGAAAGATCCGTCGAACTGGCGGCCAGACAGTGCGGGATCGAGCTGCCGCCCTACCGCGCGGTGGTGCTCGGAGACGCCCTTGGGGCGCTCGGCTGGCCGGGTTCGGGCCTGCCGGCCAAGGTCACGCCTTCGTTCGCGCGGGCGTGGGCCGACCGGGACCTGTCTCAGGACGCCCACCGCGAGGCGTACGTCGCTTTGGCGTCGCAGACGTCGGGGGCGTTCGAGGGTTTCGCCGAGGCGGTCTACGAGCGGCTGCGCGAGCCCGACGGCTGGGTGGCCTACCCCGACGCGATACCGGCGCTTGAGGCGCTGCGCCGCGACAACGTGCCCACGGCGCTGGTCAGCAACATCGGCTTCGACATGCGTCCCGTGGCGCGGCATCTGGGCTTCGACCATCTCATCGACCACTGGGTGCTGTCCTATGAGATTCGTCGGTGCAAGCCGGAGCCGGTGATCTTCCGGGAGGCCTGCATCAGGCTGCGAGTCGATCCGGAGGAGGCGTTGATGGTCGGCGACTCGCTGGACGACGCCGCCGCCAAGGAGCTGGGATGCCGCGTCTACCTGCTGCCGCACACTCCTCCGGGAGAGGCGATCGGGCTGGACGCCGTGCGTCGGCTCGTGTGCGGCGAGCGGGCCGCCTAGTTCACGTCTCCTCTGGAGTCTTGACGATCGAGTCCAACGTGGCGTAGACGACGGTGTTGTGCGTGTAGCTGCGCCGCATGTCGTCGAAGCCGCCGCCGCAGGTGATCAGGCGCAGCCCGGCGTATCCGGTGCCGGCGAACACCGCCCCGTACGGGAAGTCCTTCTTGCGGTACGACTCCACGATGTCCACCTTGAACGTCGCGATGGAGCCGTCGGCGCGGACGACGTCGACCGAGTCGCCCTTGTTGAGCGCGCCGATGGCGTAGAACACCGCGGCGCCGGCGCGGTCGCTGTCCACATGGCCGACCAGGGCCGCCGCGCCGATCTCGCCGGGGCTGGGGCCGGGAGAGAACCATCCGGCCTTGTGGGGCTCGTCCAGCTCGGGGGTCTGTATCGAGCCGTCGTCGGGGCTGACGCCCACGGAGACCACCGGCGCGTCCACGTCGACGGCGTCTATGGTCACCTGGACGGGCTCGGAACGGGACAGGTGTTCCGGCGTCGGGTCCCCCGGCTCCAGCGACGGCACCGCCGTGGGCGGCGCGGCGGGCGTGGCGTCGGATTCGGGCTGCGGCGGCGGAGTCGGAAACGACGTCAGGCCGCCGAGGATCAAACCGCAGCCGGCCGCGGCCGTCATGATCGTCGCCACCACCGCCACAAGTGTCCGCCCCCCGCCGGGCTTGTGCTTTGAGGTGTTACGAGGGCGCACTGGCGCCGCGGCGCTGGAATATCACCACGCCGGCGACGGCCGCAGCCGCCAGTAGCCCGACGCCGATCAACACGAACGTGTTGTCGCCTTCGGACATCGCGCCGCCGCCGGCGTTGGTGCCGCTCTTCGAGACGGTGAAGGTCGCTTTTCCGGCGGCGTCTTGCTTGTCGCCGTCGCACTGCATATACGCCGTGTACTCGCCGGTGGTCGCACTCGAGCCGATCGTCAGCGTCGTCTTGATCTCTTTCTTGCTGCCGTCGACGTCGTCTTGCCCGCCGAGTTTGACGTCGTTGGAGTCGGCGTACCAGAACGTCGCTTTGGACACGTCGTCGCCGCACTTGCCGGACACGGTGATGGCGCCACCGGGCTCGACAGTCGTCGGCGACACCGAGACCGAACCGTCGACGTCCGCCAGCGCCGCCCCCGGCGCGACGAGCAAGACGACGAGTCCGCCCACGATGGAGCCGGCGAGCACTGTCTTCAGACTCATGGCGTCAACTCCTGCGTCGCAGAACTGTCCCTTCCCCAACAGGGCCGAAGCTATCACGGTCGCCGCTGTCGCAGCGGTCTTTGCGGCGATTTTCGACCCCCGCGGGCGCGTGCGTCACGGCGTCGGATCCTGCGGGTCGACCAGCCGCACCTCCGGGCGCAGACTGCGACGCACGTACTCGCCGTTGGGGCGGTCGTTGCCGACGGTGCGCTCCCGCGCCTCGGCTTCGGGGCGGTCGCCGCCGGCGTGTCGCCGCATCAGCCGCTCCTCGCGCACCGCGTCCGGCGCGTCCACCAGCCACACGGCGTCGGCGACGTCGGCGACGTCGCGCCATCCGGGGTCGCGGCTGGCCAGGTAGTTGCCTTCGGTGACCACCAGTCGCGTGCGCGGCCAGATCACGTGCCGCGCCGCGATCGGCTCGTGGAGGACGCGGTCGTAGTCCGGCACGTAGATCGGCGACGACAAGTCGCGGCGCAGCCGGTGCAGCAACTCGAGGTATCCGTCGACGTCGAAGGTGAACGGAGCGCCTTTGCGGCCGCGGACGTCGAGCCGGTCCAGCTGCGCGTTGGACAGGTGGAAACCGTCAAGCGGCACGTATCCGGCGGCGTCGGCGCCAAGACGCGCGTCGACGCCGGCGACCAGTCGTCGCGCCAATGTGGACTTTCCCGCCGCCGGAGGCCCGGCCACGGCCAGGATGCGCCGGCTTCCCCGCGGCGGCGTCAGCTTCACGGCGTCGTCGAGCAAGGTGTCGCGCATGAGACGACTCTAAAACTTCGGCGGCGGCCTCAGCCGTTCCACTTGCGGCCGGTGATGCGTTCGTAGGCTTCGACGTAGCGGGCCCGGGTCGCCTTCACGACGTCGTCGGGGACCGTGGGGGCCGGCGGTTTTTTGTTCCAGCCGGTGCTCGCCGCCCAGTCGCGGACGATCTGCTTGTCGAAGGCGTGCTGGGCGCGTCCGGGCGACCAGTCCTCGGCCGGCCAGAACCGCGAGGAGTCCGACGTCAGCACTTCGT
Organism: Stackebrandtia sp.; assembly: GCA_050742995.1. Lineage (GTDB taxonomy): Bacteria > Actinomycetota > Actinomycetes > Mycobacteriales > Micromonosporaceae > Stackebrandtia. The sequence continues at coordinate 20,257 of JBOGDN010000737.1, forward strand.
CGCCGAGCACGAGCTCGCCGCCGTCGTCCCATCCCAGCTCGATCTTGGTGTCGGCGATGAGGATCCCTCGCTCGGCGGCGATCGCCGCGCCTCGCTTGTAGACCGCTAGGGTGACGTCGCGCAGCCGCGCGGCCGTGTCCGGGCCCACCTGACTCTCCACGTCGGAGAACGTCATCGCCTCGTCGTGGCCGACGGCGGCTTTTGTCGTGGGAGTGAAGATCGGCTCGGGAAGTTTGGAGCCTTCGACGAGGCCGCCGGGCAGCCGCACCCCGCACACCTCGCCGCTGAGCTGGTACGACCGCAGACCCGATCCGGTCAGGTAGCCGCGCGCGACGCACTCGACCGGGACCATCTGCAGCCGCCGGCAGCGGATCGCGCGCCCGGCGAACTTGTCCGGCACGTCGACCGCGGAGATGACGTGGTTGGGCACGACGTCTTCAAGCTGGTCGAACCACCACAGGCTCAGGGCGGTCAGCAGCGTTCCCTTGTCCGGAATCGGGTTGGGCAGCACCACGTCGTATACGGACACCGCGTCGGTGGCCACCAGGATCACGTCGTCGCCGTCGGCGTAGACGTCGCGGACCTTCCCCGAATGCAGCAGTTTCACAAGCGGACCCCCGTTCAACTCGACGGCACGATCTTGGCGCCGAGCGGCATCAGCGACACCGGCACCATCTTGAAGTTGGCGACGCCCAACGGGATGCCGATGATCGTCACGCACAGCGCGATCCCCGACAGCACGTGCGCGATCGCGATCCACAGGCCGGCGACGACGAACCAGATGACGTTGCCGAGCGCCGTCAGCAGTCCGGAGTTGGCCGCGACGACTACCTCCCTCCCGAAGGGCCACAGCGCGTAGCCGGCGATCCGGAACGACGCGACGCCGAAGGGGATGGTGACGATGAGGACAAAACAGACGATCCCCGCGGCGACGTAGGCGACGGCCAGCCAGAATCCGGACAGCACCAGCCAGATGACGTTGAGGAGGGTTTTCACGGCCTCAACTATGCCGCACCGCCGTCAAGGCGTAGCTGCGCCCGTCCTCGGCGCGGCCGCGCCAGTGCGCGACGTCGTCGAAGCCGGCGTCGCGCAGCGTTTCGGCCGTGGATTCGGCCCACTCCTCCACCGAGGCGCCCGCGCCCTTCGTCAACGCCCAGTCGTGCGTGAAGGTCACGAGTTTCGCGCCGGGCTGGAGCACCCGGGCCACTTCGGCGGCGCTTGTCGACAGCGGGTGCCAGAACTGGATCGCGTTCACCGAGATCGCGCCGTCGAAGGCGGCGTCGGGCCAGGGTATGGCGGTGGAGTCGGCGCGTTTGAGCACCGCACGTCCGGACGCCGCGGCTTCGGCGTTGCGACGCCGGGCGCGGTTGACCATGGTCTGCGACGGGTCGACGCCGCCGACCCAGCCGTCGGGGACGCGCGACAGCAGTCGCTCCACGCCGACTCCGGGGCCGAATCCCACGGCCAGCACCGCGTGGTTCGCGGCCGGGGCGAGCGTCTCGATCGCCTCGATTTCGGCGTCGACGTTGTGTTTCTCCATGGCCTTGGCGGCGAACGTCCCCAGCGGGCCGCCGAACATGATCTTTGACAGCCGCCTGACGACCGCTTGTCGCTCCATGCGTCGACGCTAAACGCGGCTTGCGCGCCGAGGCAACCGGGGATCGCCCTGACTTTTCCCCTATCGGGGGCCGGGCCGGGGTTTGCACGTGACAGAATGCCTCGGTTCCGATATATATCTGTAATGAACTCAGAAAGGC
>JBOGDN010000738.1:0-1640 GCA_050742995.1 Stackebrandtia sp.
CTTTCGGACGACCGTCCGCTGGCGCTGCCGGGCGAGCGGGTGCGGGTCCAGCCGTCGGCGATCGAGCTGATCGACCAGTGCGGCCTGCGCTGGATGCTGGAACGTCACGGCGGCAGCGAGCCGTCCGGGATCTCGCAGCAGGTGGGGAATCTGGTGCACGCCGCCGCCGAAGAGGCGGCGCGGCGTCCCGACGCCGATCCGGAGACGGTGATGCGCGAGTTCATCGACGCCCACGCCGGGCTGCTTCCCTACGAGTCGCCCTGGCGGCAGCGGCAGGAGCGCGAGGATCTGCGGACGATGACCTCGAATTACCTGGCCTGGCTGCGCGGCAACGACCGCGAGCTGGTGGCCGTGGAGACCGAGTTCCGCGTGAAGCTTCCGGAGCACCCGCCCGGCGTGACCGTGGAGCTTTCGGGGAAGGTCGACCGGCTGGAGCGCGACGCGCTCGGCGGCCTGCACGTGGTGGACTTGAAGACCGGCAAGAGCAAGCCGAGCCTCAAAGAGGCCGCGGCCAACCCGCAGCTCGCCGCCTACCAGCTCGCCGTCCAACAGGGAGGGTTCGCCGGGGTGTCTGACAGCCTTGTCGCCGCCGGCGCCTCGCTGGTGTTCGTCCGCGACGGCAACCGCGCCACCGGCGCGTCCGTGCGCGAACAGGAGCCGCCCGGCGCCGAGGGCGCGGACGAGGCGCGTCAGAAGGTGCTGCGGGCCGCCCAGTCCATGACGAAGAGCGCGTTTCTGGCCGTGCACAGCGACAAGTGCGGCAGCTGCGCGGTGAAGCAGTGCTGCCCCATCAGCGGCAAAGGCAGGACGGTGACCGATTGACGCGTTACTCGGCCGTGGAGCTGGCGCGGCGGCTCGGCGACGACCACGCGCCGACGGCGCAGCAGGCCGCGGCGATCGAGGCCCCGCTGTCGCCGCTGCTGATCGTCGCCGGCGCCGGTTCGGGCAAGACCGCCGTGATGGCCGCCCGCGTGGTGTGGCTGATCGCCAACGGGCACGTCCGTCCCGAGCAGGTGCTGGGTCTGACGTTCACCCGCAAGGCCGCCGGGGAGCTGGGACGCCGGATCCGGCAGCGGCTGCGGCGGCTGCACGGGATCTCCGACGACCCGGCGCTGCTGCGCGGCGAGCCAACGGTGTCCACTTACCACTCCTATGCGGCTTCCGTCGTCGCCGAGCACGGACCGCGCGCCGGATACGAGCCGGCGCCGGCGGTGCTTTCCACGGCGCGGGCCTGGCAGCTGGGGTACGCGGCGGTGCGCGGCTACGACGGCGACATGTCGGCGACGTCCCTGACCATGGACACCGTCGTGGAGCGGGTGCTTTCGCTTTCCGACGAGATGGCCGAGCATCTGCGCGACGCCCGCGAGGTGCGCGACTTCACCGAGGCGACGATCGACGAGATCGCCGAGCGCGTCGCCTCGGGCACGAAGGAGACGAAGAAGCTCGTCGACAACCTGCGGTCCCGCGTGCAGCTGCTGCCAATCGTGGAGGACTACCGGCGACGCAAGCACGCCCAGGGCGCCGTCGACTTCGCCGACCAGCTCGCGCAGGCCGCGCGTCTGGCGCGCGAGGCGCCCGAGGTCGGCCGCGTCGAGCGAGGCCGGTTCCCCGTGGTGCTGCTCGACGAGTACCAGGACACC
>JBOGDN010000739.1:0-3466 GCA_050742995.1 Stackebrandtia sp.
CTCGGAACGCGCTCGCCTTGGCGCGGTTGCCGCATCGGCTCATGTCGCACCAGCGGCGTGCCCTGCCGCGCGCCGACTCCAGGTACAGCCGGGTGCAGGTCTCGGCGTCGCACTCGCGTATTCGCCGCGCGTTCGGGCCGCCGAGCAGTTCGATCGCATCGTTTGCCACAGTGGACAATACTGCGGGCAGGTCGCCCTCGCTGGTCAGCGATCCCTCGGGCTTCAGGCGTAGCGCCGCCGGGGCCGGCTTCGCGAAGCGGTTGAGGACGACGACGTCTTCGCACGGGTACGGTTCGCGCCGAATCGCGGCCAGAGCCGTCCGGTAGATTGCCTCGCGCAGTCGCTTGGCGTCGGCAAGACCCGAATCGTCTACCGCGGCCGCAGAGTCGACGACTCCGCTGGCGACCGTCCAGTCCGCGAGCGCGGCCGGCGACTCGAGCAGGTCGATCGCCTTGGCGCGACGCCTCTGCACGGTTCCGACGAAATCGAGCGCCAGATTCGCGCTCACGAAAGTGAAGGTCATCACGGACATCGTAACCATTTGACAGGTTATTCCCTTCCAAGGCAGAGTTATAACCGTTTTAATTGGTTATTTTATCGGAGTGTGTCATGGCGAACCCCGCCGTCGAAACCAAAACCCGCGACGCCGACCCGACGACCCCGGCGCGACGGCTGCGCTTCGAGACCGTCTCGCCGCCGCTCTTCGTCGTGTTGTGGAGCAGCGCGTTCGTCGCGGGCATCGTCGGCGTCGACGCCGCGCCGCCTCTGCTGCTGACGTTCGGCCGTTTCGCGATCGCCGGAGTGCTGCTGGCCGCCGTCGCGCTGGCCGTCCGCGCGCCCTGGCCGAGGGGGCGCGCTCTCGGGCACGTCATGGCGGCGGGGCTGTTCATGCAGGCGCTGCAGTTCGGCTCCTTCTACACCGCGCTTGACTATGGGGTTCCGGCCGCGGTCATCGCTCTGGTGCAGGGGCTCAGCCCGGTCGTCATCGCGTTGCTTGCCGGACGTCTCCTCGGCGAACGGGTCAACCGACGGCACTGGTGGGGCGTGGGTCTCGGCGCGATCGGCGTCGTGCTGGCGGTCTCCGACCGGGTGAGCTTCACGCTGGCGGGGATCTTGCTGTGCGGCGTCGGACTCGTCGGGCTGACCGCGGGCACGCTGTATCAGAAGCGGTTCGTCCCGAACATGGAAGCCAGCACGGGCACGGCGCTGCAGTTCCTGGTCAGCGCGCCGGTCGTCGCCGCGGCCTCGCTGCTCGTCGAGCCGCAGGAGATCTCCGACCCCGGACGATTCGGCGCCAGCCTGGCCTGGCTCGTCCTCGTCAACTCGGTCGCGGTCTTCCTGCTGCTCAACACAATGCTGCGCCGCTCCAGCGCAAGCCGGGTATCCACTTTGTTCTTCCTGACGCCGGCCACGACGGGCGTGATGGCGTGGCTGACGGTGGGACAGTCGCTGCACCCGCTGGCCGTCGTCGGGCTGGTCGTCGGCGGCGCGGGCGTGCTCGTGGCGAACCTGGGCGCCGCCAAGAAGTCCCCGAAGTAGGTTCAGCCTCCGGTCGGCCGCGGCCGCGAGGCGAGGTGGTCGGCGAGGTGCCGGCGATGGGTGGGGCGGGCTTCGTCGTGGAGGGCGCGGCCGGTTTCGGTGAGGTCCACGAACACGGCGCGGCGGTCGTCGGCGCACATCGTGCGCTCGACCAGGCCCTCGCGCTCCAGCCGAGCGACGGTTCGGGAAAGGGCGCTTTGGCTCAGGTACATCTCGGCGCCGAGATCCCGCATCGGGCGAGGGCCGGAATCGGCCTCGGCCAGGCGATCGATCACCTCGAACTCGCTGAGGCCCATGCCGTGAGCGTCCTGCAGGGCCGCCTCAAGGGAGCACGAGACAGTGCTGTAGCAGGCCAGCAGGTCGCGCCAGCGCCGCACCAGCCCGGCTTCGGCGTCTTCGTCGGGCGTTGACATGAACACAAGATTACCATGCGTGTGCAACTAATGCTGTGAAATTAATCGCTTGCGCATATAATGCATACGCATATAACCTCGGGTCCCATGAGCGACATCGCGGTGAAAACCGCCCCCTCCCCCGCTGTCTCACCTCACGTCGTCGACCCGGACGCCGACCGCCGCTGGCCGGCGCGACTGTGGGGAATCCTCGTCGTGGCCTGCCTGGTCGTCTTCCTCGACGGACTCGACGTGTCGATGGTCGGCGTCGCGCTGCCCTCGATCGGCGCGGAGCTCGAGCTGTCCACCACCTCGTTGCAGTGGATCGTCAACGGCTACATCCTCGGCTTCGGCGGGCTGCTGCTGCTCGGCGGACGCACCGCCGACCTGCTCGGCCGCCACAAGGTCTTCTTGGCCGCCCTGACGGTGTTCGCCTTCGCCTCGCTGCTTGGCGGGCTCGTCGACAACGGGCCCCTGTTGATCGCCACCCGCCTGCTCAAGGGCATGGCGGCCGCGTTCACCGCGCCAACGGCGATGTCCATTGTCACCACCACCTTCGCCGAAGGGCGCGCTCGCAACCGGGCCCTTTCCATATTCGCGGTCTTCGGCGCCAGCGGCTACTCCTCCGGATTGATCTTCGGCGGGCTGCTGACCGAGCTCGGCTGGCGTTGGACGTTCATCATGCCGGTGCCGCTGGCGATTCTCGCGATCGTCGGGGGTCGGCTGCTCATCCCCCGCGACCGGCCGGCGGCTTCCGGCGGCTACGACGTCGCCGGCGCCGCCACCCTCACCGGGGGCATGCTCCTGGCGGTGTACACCGTCGTGTCCGCACCCGAGACCGGATGGCTGGACGCGACCACGCTTGGCTCCCTGGCGTTGGCCGGGGTGCTGCTCGCCGCGTTCTTCGCGATCGAGCGCCGCGTCCGTCACCCGCTGATCAGACTGGGCATCCTGCGCGCGGGGACGATTGTGCGCGCCAACCTGACCGTCATGGCGCTGTTCGGCAGCTACCTGAGCTTCCAGTTTCTGATGACGATTTACTTCCAGTCGGAGCTGGAGTGGTCGCCGCTGCGGCTGGCGCTGGCTCTGGTGCCGGCCGGAATCATCGTGGCCGCGGGCTCGCCGCTCGTCGGCAGGCTGATCGACCGGTTCGGCTCGGGTCCGCTCGTCGTCGCCTCCATGACGTCGATGGTCGCCGGGTACGCCATGTTCCTGGCCGTCGGCGGGGTCGACGATCCTGTCTACGCGTTCAACATCCTGCCGAGCGTGCTGCTGTTCGGCCTCGGCTTCGCCCTGGGGTTCTCGTCGCTGATGGCGCAGGCGACCAGCGGCGTCGACGACTCCGAGCAGGGGCTGGCGTCCGGTCTGATGCAGACCAGCGGCCAAATCGGCGGCGCAATGGTGCTCGCGGCCACGACGGCCCTGGTGACGTCCGGCCAGCACGCCGCCGACGCCGCGGGCGCAGGAGGATTCGACCAGTTCCGTCCGTCGGCGGTGCTGATCGCCGGGGTCGCGATCGCCGGGCTCGCGGTGAC
>JBOGDN010000740.1:0-2983 GCA_050742995.1 Stackebrandtia sp.
TCTGCCCGCTGCTGGTGCTCGGCATCTGGTGGCGCGGACTGACCGTCGCCGGGGCGGCGAGCGGGCTGGCGGCCGGAGTGACGACGGCGACCGGGGCGGCGCTGCTGTCGACCGTGACGCGCGTCGAGCCGGGCTGGGCGGCGATCCTGATCGCGCAGCCCGCGGCGTGGACGGTGCCGCTGGCGTTTTTGACGATGGTCGGCGTCTCCAAGTGCGGCAAAGCTCCGGAATGGACGGAACATGCCCTGCTGCGGCTGCACGCGCCGTGATCAGGGACATGCCGCGGGCGACGACGGCGCGGGAAACCACGCCGGTTCACAGACGACGAGACGTCGCCTGTTACGTTTCTCCGGGTGGAAGTACAGAAGCTTAGCCCGCTGCTGCGCGCGCTGTGTATTACGGCCACCGTGGTCGTGACGGTCGCGTTCGCCGCCGGCACCGTCTCAGCCGACGACAACTGGTTCCCCTTCGCGCCGATGCGGCAGTTCTCTCACGGAGTGGACGCCGACGGCGAGATCGAGGTGTACCGCGTAGAGGGCGTCAACGCCCACGACTCCCGCTTCCTGCTCTCGCAGGGCAAGACCGGGATGCGCTGGGCCGAGATCGAGGGACAGAAAGACGAGATGGCCGAAGACCCGATGTTGGCAAAGGACATCGCCGAGGCCTACGAAGAGCGCAACCCCCACAAGCCGGAAGTGATCGCCGTCGAGCTGATCTTCGCCGTCTACGACCTGGAGGACGGATCGTTGACCGGAGAGTGCAAAGAGACAGTCGTCGCGTCCTGGTACCACGACGAATATCCGAAGCCGGCGGTAAGCACCGGCGAGCTCAGCCCCCGTTCCTGCAGCCAAGGGGTGGTCGCGGAATGGGACTAGCGAAACGTTGGGGACAGGTCGGCGTCGACGCGGGCCGGGACTGGTTCACCGCACCGGCGCCGCTGGGCCGCATCGCGGCCTTCCGCACCCTGTTGTACCTGTACATCGTCTTGGACCTGCTGGTCATCACCCCGGACGTGGCCAAGCGGGGCACCGCCTCGGGCGGTCTCTACCAGCCGGTGTACATCGCCGAATTCCTGCACCTGCCGACGCCGAACAAGCCGCTGGTGACGTTCCTGTTCTGGGCGCTGCTCGTCCTGGCGCCGTTGGCGGCCACCGGGCGGGCGCCGCGCCTGCTCGGCTTCACGGTCTTCGCGTTCTACCTCGAGTGGATGTTCATCTACATGAGCTACGGGAAGGTCGACCACGGTCGCGGGGCCGTCTTGGTCGCGCTGGCGGTGCTGCCGTTCATCGGACGCGCCCGGCACGGCGACAAGACGTTGTCGGAGGCCGCGGGCTGGGCGCTGCGCTCCACGCAGATCGTGGTGGTGCTGACCTACTTCCTGGCGGCGTGGTCGAAGATCATGACCACCGGGCTTGCCAGCTGGGCCAACAGCGCCGTCTACACCAAGGCGGTGTTGCGGCGCGGCACGATCTTCTCGGTGTGGGCGCTGAAGGTGTCGGGCCTTTTGATCTTTGCCCAATGGGGAACGATGATCATGGAGCTGTGCAGCCCGGTCGTCTTCTTCGTCAAACAGCGGCTGCGCTATCTCATCGTCGCCGGTTTCTACTCGTTCCACGTGATCGTGTTCATGGGGACGACGATCGGGTTCTTCCTGCACCTGGCCGCTATGGCCTCGTTCCTGCCGCTTGAGAAGGTGCGGCCGGTGCGAGCGGGCTATTGGTGCGTGGGCAGGGCCACGGGCCGTTCGACCGATCGGGTCGCCGCGGCGGTGGGGCGACGCCTCGACAAGGTCGTTCCGGGACGGAAGTCCGCCGCGACCGACAAACCCGAGGAACCCGAGCTGTCCGACGCACGCGTCTAAAGGCGCGTCTCAGGAACGCTGAGACTGCGGCAGCGAACACGCGGCGGTGCCGCCGGGCATGCGGTGCCGGTTGCGGGCCACCCAGCGGTACACCGGCCACGCCAGCCAACGCGCCGGAGGCAACGCGAGGAGCGCTCCGGCCACGCGCCACAGGCCGAAGGCGCCGCCCGCGCTTCGCAGCAGTCGGGCGATGGCGTCGGGGCCGGCCTTGACCGGCTCTCCGGGCGCCGCCCACTGCACCGCGGCGTCGCAAGCTTCCTCGGTCAGTCCCAACGCGTCGATGTCGACTTCCTGCCAGGGAAGCACCTGCGCTTCGGTCCGCATCCGGCGACCGATGAACTTGGCGCACAGGCTGCAGAAAGCGCAGTCGCCGTCGAAGAGAAATACCGCCTGGTCGCTCATAACGCCAGCTTACTGCCCCCGGACCTCGGCCACGGCCCGCCCGAGACGGTGTTCTGCGTCTCGGCGTTCACGCGCGGATCCCGGCGCCTCCGTCGACGACCAGGACCTGGCCGGTGACGTAGCCCGCCGACGGCGAGCACAAGAACGCGATCGCCGCGGCGGCCTCGTCGGGCATGCCGGGACGGCCGATGGGCATGTCCAGGCCGCGCTGCAGCTCCGGGACTGTGGACGAGCCGGTGCGGATGAGCCCGGGCGCCACGGCGTTGACGGTCACTCCGTCGGCGACCAGCTCCATGGAAAGCGCGCGGGTCAAGCCGGCGACGCCCGCCTTGGCGGCGGCGTAGGCAGCTTCGGCGGGCACCCCGTTGACAACGCCGGCGGTGGCCGCGACGTTGACAACTCGACCCCAGCCGCGCTCGGCCATGCCCTGCACGAACGCCCGGCTGACCAGGAAGGTGGTGGTCAGGTTCCTGTCCACCTCCTTCTGCCATTCCGCGTATCCGAGCTGCGCGACCGGACGCAGCACCGCCGGTCCGGTCTTGGACGCCAGCCCGGCGTTGTTGACAAGCACGTCGACGTCCCCGACCTGCTCGGCCACGGCGTCTGCGAGACCGGCGACGTCGGCGTCCTCGGTCAGGTCGGCGACGAACCCGGTGCCCCCGACTTCCTCGGCGCGTTCGTGAATGCGCTTAGTGGTCGACACGAGGGCGACCTCGGCGC
>JBOGDN010000741.1:0-4977 GCA_050742995.1 Stackebrandtia sp.
AGGAAGACCAGGCGCGGCGGCTCGCCGGCGACGCGGGCGTGACCGTTTTCGGGGTCGACGACGAGGACCCGCGCCCTCCCCCATGCCTCGTGCAGCCACTGTGAATCCCCGCGCCGATGCGCGGCCCGGTCAATGGCGGACCTGGCCAGCTGGGGTTTCATGCGGCGTCGTCCACCTGCCCGAGCACCTCGAGAGATTCACGCACGGCCGCGCCGTCGCCGAGCACGAGCGTGACCGCGCGCGAGGGCGCGAAGATCTCCGAGGCGACGCGACGCACTTCGTCGGCGGAGACGGTGGCCAGGCGGTTGGCGTGCCCGAGCAGCCAGTCGGGACGCAGGTCGTACCCGGCGAAGGACGAGGCGAGCGAGGCAAGTCCCGCCTGCGTGGCGGTGCCGAGGCGCAAGGTGCCGAGCGCGTAGCGGCGGGCCTGCTCCAGCTCGTCGTCGTCGGGCGCGACCGAGGCGATGCGTCCCATCTCGTACCACATCTCCCACAACGCCGGCGCGGTCACTTCCGTGGCCACGTCGGCCGACACGACCACCGCGCTGCCCGCCTTCCCGTGGTCGACGGTGGAGCGCGGCGAGTAGGTGTAGCCCTTGCCTTCGCGGATGTTGGCCACCAGGCGCGAGGAGAAGTAGCCGCCGTACACGAGGTTGGCCAGCTGCTGGGCGGCGTTGTCGGGGTGGGTGCGCGGCAGACCCGTCGCGGCGACGCGAATCGACGACTGCACCGAATCCGGTCGGTCGACGAAGGTGATCGGGCCGGGCAGCAGCAGCGGCGCGGCCTCGAGCTCCCGCGGGGTCGACGCGCCGTTCCACGTCGAAAGCGCAGTGGCCGCCGCATCGAGCGCCTTTTCGGCGGGCAGGTCTCCGACGACGACGAGCGTGGCGCCTCCGGGGTGCATCCGGGCGGCGTGCATCGCGCGCACGTCGTCGGAGGAGACCCCGTTGACCTCTTCGGGCTCGGGCGTCTGCACGGCGTACGGGTGGCCGTCGTACATGCGCTTGAGCAGGGCCACCTGCGCGACGTGCGACGGCTGCTGCCGGGCGACGTTGATGCGGTCGGCGAGGCGTTCGCGTTCCATGGCGACCTGGTCGTCGGGGTAGGACGCCCCCTCGAGGACCTCGGCGAGCGAGCCGAGCAGGCGGGGCAGTCCGTCGACGAGGGCGTTGCCGGCCACGAGGAAGCGGTCGCTGTCGACGGCGGCCGACAGCGCGCCGCCGACCGTCTGCAGTTCGGCGGCGATGTCGACGATGGTCTTGTCGGAGGTGCCCGACATCAGCGTCTGCGCCATGACCGAGGAGATCGCCACGTCGGCGTATGCGAAGGGGACGCGCAGCCTCACCTCCACAAGCGGCACCGACGGGCGACGGATCGCCAGCACGGTCAATCCGTTGTCGAGGGTGCGCTCGACGGTCTCCGGAAGCGTGAACTCGGTGGCCGGAGCGAGATCCGGGATCTGCAAGACGGTCATGGTTACTCGGCTCCTCCGGCGATGACTTCGACGACGGCGCGACGCGACGGCGTCAGCGAGGCGGCCGCGATCGTGATCTGCTCCTCTGTGACCTCGCCGAGCTGGCGCGGCAGCCGCCTGGCCACGTCGGCGTCGCCGTGCAGCGCGCTCGCGGTGCCCAGCCGCAGCACCCGGTTGATCGCCGAGTCGTCCTCGCGCAGGATGTGGGTGGCGATGCGCGCCTTGACGCGGGCGAGTTCGCCGTCGGACACGCCGTCTTCGGCCAGCCGGGAAAGCTCCTCGTCGACGGCGTCGAGGACGACGTCGACGTCCCCGCCGGGAGGCAGGTGCGACTGGAACACCAGCGCCGAGGGGTCGCGCACCGCGAAGGGCTCGCCCATGAAGCCGATGTAGCCGCCGAGGCTGGTGGCGATCCGGTCTTTCTGGATGAGCCGTTCGACGAGCCGGGAGGCGTCGCCGTCGGTGAGCAGCTCGGCGAGCACCACATAGGGCAGGTACTCGGAGAGGTTGCGGACGGGGTCGGGCACCCGCCACGCCGCGGCCACCGCCGGCAGCGGGGCGCGCGGGTCGGTGTAGGAGCTGCGGCGTTCGGCGACGAGGTCGGGCTCGCCGATGTCGGGGTGCTCCGGGGCGTCGCGGGGCGGCACGTCCGAGAAGTGCCGGTCGACCATTCGCGCCGCCTCGGCGAGGTCGAAGTCGCCGGCGACGGTGAGCACGGCGTTGCCTGCGGCGTAGTAGGTGTCGAAGAACGACTGCGCGTCGGCGACCGTGGCGGCTTCCAGGTTCTCAAAGGAGCCGTAGCCGTCGTGGGCGTTGGGGAAGGTGTCGAAGATGACCGGCGGCAGCTTCAGCCACGGAAAGCCGCCGTAGGGCCGGTTCAGGACGTTGACGCGGATCTCCTCTTTGACCACGTCGACCTGGTTGGCGAGGTTCTCCTCGGTGATGGCCGGTCCCCGCATCCGGTCGGCCTCGAGGAACAGCGCCCGCTCCAGCGCGTTGGAGGGAAGCATCTCGAAGTAGTCGGTGTAGTCGAGATGAGTGGAGCCGTTGAAGATCCCGCCGGAACCCTGGACGTGGCTCATGTGCTCCAGCTTCGCCACGTTCGCCGAGCCCTGGAACATCAGGTGCTCGAAAAGGTGCGCGAATCCGGTGCGGCCCTCGGGTTCGGAGCGGATGCCCACGTCGTAGACGACCGCGACGGCCACCACCGGCGCTCCCCGGTCGGGGCTGAGCACCACCCGCAGTCCGTTGGGCAGCCGGTACTGCTCGACGGGGTAAGAGGTCGCGCGGATGGGCGCCTGTTGGGGAGAAGTCACGTGGTGGACCCTATCTCGGCACGTCCGCCCCGATGATGGAAGCCCGCCGCGACAGACCATGTCGAGCGGGCAGGTCACCGTGCGAATTCGGTGGGACGTATCACCTCCCCCGCGTGGCAGTGCCCCGCGACGTGGAACCTTCCTCACAACCACTTGTCACGGCCCCGCGCCCCTGGTTCACTTGGGAATCGTGAACAAGCGCCAGATCGCCCCGCACCGCCGCCACGCAGTACGCGTCGCGACGACGGTTACGCGCGGGCGCTCCCGAATGTGTGCCGTCTGAGGGCCCATTCCCCCGCCGCGCCCCTCTAAGCGGCTCTTCCTCTGCCACAGCAAAGGCGCCATTGTCATGATCACTCTGTCCGAGATATCCAAGCGTTACGGCGACGCCCTGAGCGTCGACCACGTCCAGCTCGACGTGCCGGCCGGGCACATCCACGGCGTCCTCGGCGGCTCCGAAACCGAGACCGCCACCCTGCTGCGCACCGTCAACCTGCCGCAGCGGCCCGACTCCCGCATCGGCGCCGTCTCCCGGCACGTCCACCTGCTGTACAACCGCAACGTCGCCGCCAACGTCGCGCTGCCGTTGAAGCTCAGCGGCGTCGGCAAGGCCGAAAGCGACGCGCGCACCGCCGAGCTGCTTGAGCTGGTCGGCTTGACCGACCACGCCAAGAAGCACCCCTCGCAGCTGACCAGCGGGCAGCGGCAGCGGGTGGCGATCGCCCGCGCCCTGGCGCCGCGGCCGGAGGTGCTGTTGTGCGACGAGGCCACCGCCGACCTCGACGCGTACGACACCCTCGACGTCTTGAGCCTGCTGGTGAGGCTGCGCGACGAGCTCGGGCTGTCGATCCTGATCATCACCGGCGAAATCGACGTGATCACCTGCGTGGCCGACTCGGCTTCCGTCCTGGAAGACGGACGGGTCGTCGAGCAGGGCGGGGTGTCCGAGCTGCTGTCTCGGCCCGGCTCCCGGTTCGCCGCGCAGGCGTTCACGTCGGGCGACTCGCTCGGGCACGCCGACGTGGTCGAGGCGACCTTCGCCGCCGCCTTGGAGGAGCTCGCGCTGAGCACGCCGTGCCTCGAGGCCGGGCGCTGACCGAAGGCCAGGCTTAGCGCTCGCGGCGATTCGCACACGCTCGGCGGTCGCGCGTCGGCGCCCCGTGATTTCATGATCGCGTGGCTGCGCCCAGGTACCGGTTCACCGCGCGTCCGGCTCACGAGACGTCGGACCCCTTCCCGCTGGCGCCCGACGCGGCGCAGCGGGAGGTCGTCGCGCATCGACGCGGTCCGCTGCTGGTGCGCGGCGGTCCCGGCACGGGCAAAACCGTCACGCTGATCGAGGCCGCGGCGGCGCGCGTCGCCTCAGGCGTCGCGCCCTCCGACGTCCTGGTGCTCGGCTTTGGACGACGCGCCGCCGCCGATCTGCGGCGGCGGATCTCGGCGCGGCTGGACGTCACCGGCGCGGAGGTTCCGGTGTACAGCTTCCAGGCCTACGCGTTCGCGATCCTGCGCCGCGGCGCGGCCGCCCGCGACCGGCCTCCGCCGCGACTGCTCAAGGGCCCCGAACAAGACGTCGTGATCCGCGACCTGCTCGCCTCGGAGGCGGTGACGTGGCCGGAGTCGATCCGCCCGGCGCTTGGCACCCGGGCCTTTGTCGCTCAGCTGCGGGACCTGCTGCTGCGGGCCGCCGAACGCGGCGTTTCCGCGCCCCGCCTCGCCGAGCTCGGCCGACGGCACGATCGTCCCGAGTGGATCGCGGCCGCAGAGTTCCTCTCCAAGTACGTCGACGTGCTCGCGCTTTCCTCGTTGACCGGAGGCGGCGCCTACGACACCGCCGAGATCGTGCGCGCCGCCGCCGCGGAGCTGGCCGAGACCGGCGACCTGATCCGCCGGCCGGCGCACGTCTTCGTCGACGACCTGCAGGACACCGACCCGGCGCAGTGGGAGCTGCTGCGGCTGCTTGTCGGCGGCGGCGGAAACCTGACGGCCTTCGGCGACGCCGACTCCGCCACCTTCGGCTTCCGCGGCGGCGACCCCGTGATCATGCGCGACTTCTGCGACCGCTTCCCCACCGCCGCGGGCGATCCCCCGCCCAGCGTCGACCTGACGACGTGCCACCGCGCCGCCGCCGCGCCCGTGCGGGTCGCGGCTCACGTCGCCGCCCGGCTGCGCGGGACCGACCGGCAC
>JBOGDN010000742.1:0-1876 GCA_050742995.1 Stackebrandtia sp.
GACCACCACGACCTTGATGTGCGGGCGCACGATCATCTCGTTGGCGATGTTCAACGCGTTGGTCACGATCGTCAGCGGCGTCGACCCCGAGGCGGCGACCAGGTCGGTGCGCATCGCCAGCGCCCGCGCCACCTCGGTGATGGTGGTGCCGCCGTTGAGTCCGACGACCATCCCCGACGACACCAGGCCCGCCGCGGCCGAGCCGATGCGGTGCTTCTCCTCGACCCGCTTCGCCGTCTTGTAGCGCAGCGGAAGGTCGTAGGAGACGCCGCCGGCGACGGCGCCCCCGCGAGTGCGAGTGATCATCTGCTGCTGCGACAGCTGGTCGAAGTCGCGGCGAATCGTGGCTTGAGACACGTGCAGCTGCTCGGCGGCCTCTTCGACGGTGATGCGACCGTCGGAGGCCAGGATCTCCAGCAACGTGTTCCAGCGGGCGTAACGGTCCAATGTTCCTCCAAGCTGACGGTGAGCGCGGGCGTCAGACTCGACGTCCTTCTTCCCGGCTCCGGGCCGCACCCGGGATCATCCGAGCGAAGCTCATGTGTGCACAATAATGCGCGAAACCCCGCCGTCGCGCCGGTGTCCCTGCGTGAATGCGCGTGAATGCTGTGGTTGGGAGTGTCATGTCATACGTCGACGACGAGATCGCCCGTCAACCCGAGTGCTGGCTCGCCGCCGCGGACGTCGCGCGCGAGCACGCCTCCACGCTGCCCGCACCCGGCGAACGGGTCGCCGTGATCGGCTGCGGCACGTCCTGGTTCATGGCCCAGTCGTACGCCGCGCTGCGCGAAAGCCTCGGCCACGGAGAGACCGACGCGTTCACGGCCTCGGAGTTCCCGCACTCGCGGGCCTACGACCGCCTCGTGGCGCTGACTCGCTCCGGCACCACCACCGAAGTCGTCGCCGTCGTCGACGCCACGCGGATCCCGACGCTCGCCATGGTCGCCGACGACGACACCCCCGCCGTGCACGCCGCCGACGCTTCAATCGTCCTCGGCTTCGCCAGCGACCAGTCGGTGGTCATGACCAGCTTCGCCACCTCGGCGCTTGCGCTGCTGCGCACCCACCTCGGCCAGAACCTCGACGGGGCCGTCGCCGACGCGCGCGCCGCGCTGACGGCCGACCTGCCCGTCGACGTCGCACGCGTAGAGCAGATCACGTTCCTCGGCAGCGGCTGGACCGTCGGCCTGGCGCACGAGGCCGCGCTGAAAGCCCGGGAGGCGGCGACCTTCTGGGCCGAGTCGTACCCGGCCATGGACTACCGCCACGGCCCGATCAGCATCGCCGAGCCCGGCAGGGCGACCTGGGTCGTCGGCGAGGCGCCCCCCGGACTGGCCGACGACGTCGCCGCCACCGGCGCCGCCTTCGTCGCCGACACGCGCGACCCGCTCGCCGAGCTGATCGTCGCGCAGCGCACCGCGGTCGCGCTGGCGCGGCGTCGCGGTCTCGACCCGGACTCCCCGCGCCACCTGACCCGCTCGGTGATCCTGCCGTGAACGCCGAACCGCGGGACGTCGTCGTCGCCCTCGACGTGGGCGGCACGTCCATGAAGTGCGCGCTGACGACCCTCGACGGCGTCGTGGTGCACAGCGAACGCCGCTCCACCGGCCGCGATCGCGGACCCGACGTGGTCGTCGACTCCATCGTCGTCACCGCCGTGGAGCTGGCCGCGCGCGAAGGCTTCCGGGCCCGCGCCGCCGGCGTGGTCGTGCCCGGGGTCGTCGACGCCGCGCGCGGCGTCGCCGTCTACTCCTCCAACATCGGCTGGCGGGACGTGCCCATGCGCGAGCTGATCGAGTCCAAGCTCGGGCTGCCGACCGCGCTGGGACACGACGTGCGCGCCGGCGGCATGGCCGAGGCGCGGCTTGGCGCCGGC
>JBOGDN010000743.1:0-1841 GCA_050742995.1 Stackebrandtia sp.
GAGTAGGTCGGCGTGATCGTCACGACCGCGGCGTCACCGTCGGCGACGGCTTCGCGCAAGATCCCCAGCTCGGCGATTGTCACCGACGGCAGCTCCGGGTCGGGCACGGCGGCGGCCGCCTCGAACGCCGAGCCGCGCGGCGGCGCCGGGTCGCGTCGACGGGTCTTCACCATGTCGCCCCCGGGTGGGATCGGTGCAGATGCTGCATCTCGGCCAGCAGGTACCCCAGGTGTTCGGTGTGCACGCCCTCGCGCCCGCCCGCGGGGCGGAACTTGACGTCGGCGTCGTCGGGGCGCGTCAACCCGGCCTCGGCGAGCACGGGGTCGACGACGGCCGACCAGTCGTCGCGCGGGACGTCTTGACACAGCTCGAAGGTGTAGGGCCACTGTTCGTCGACGGCCCGCTGGGCGCGCGTGCGCGACTCGTCGGTGCCGCCCCCCAGGCGCAGCACCCAGGCGGCGGCGTGGTCGAGGTGATAGGCGGTCTCCTTGCCCGCCTTGGCGGCGATGCCGGCGAGCGCGGCGTCGTCGCCCGCGGCCAGTGCGGCGTAACGCAGGTCCTGGAACGCGGCGAAGAACAGCATCCGCGTCACGGCCGCGGCGAAGTCGCCGCGCGGCAGCTCGACCAGCTGCACGTTGCGGAATTCCCGGTCGTCGCGCAGGTACGCCAGGGCGTCCTCGTCGCGTCCGGCGCCTTCCAACTCTCCGGCGTAGGTCAGCAGCATCCGGGCCTGGCCGAGCAGGTCGAGCGCGATGTTGGACAGCGCGATGTCCTCTTCGAGGTCGTGCGCCCGCGACGACCACTCGGCGAGCCGCTGCGCCGCGATCAAGGCGTCGTCGCCGAGCCCGAGAACGTACCGCGCGTCTGTCATATGTGCTCGGCTCCTTCGGGCATCTCGTAGAACGTCGGGTGCCGGAAGATCTTGTCTCCGGACGGGTCGAAGTAGGCGTCCTTTTCCTCCGGGCTGGACGCGGTGATCTCCGAAGCCGGGACCACCCAGATGGACACGCCCTCCTGGCGCCGCGTGTACAGGTCGCGGGCGTGTTGCAGCGCCATCTTGGCGTCGGGGGCGTGCAGCGAGCCGACGTGGCCGTGCGACAGTCCGCGTCGCGGACGCACGAACACTTCCCACAGCGGGTTCTCGCTCATGCGGCTCTCTCCTGTTTTCTCGCGTACGCCGCGGCCGCCTCGCGCACCCAGGCGCCGTCCTCGGCGGACGCGCGCCGGTGCGCCATGCGCTGCCGGTTGCACGGGCCGTCGCCCTTGACCACCGTCATCAGCTCTTCGTAGTCGGGCGGGGTGAAGTCATAGTGGCCGCGCTCGGCGTTCCAGCGCAGGTCGGGGTCGGGCAGGTCGAGACCGAGCACGCCGGCCTGCTGGACGGTCATGTCGACGAAGCGCTGCCGCAGGTCGTCGTTGGAGTGGCGCTTGATCTTCCAGGCCATGGACTGCGCCGAGTGCGTCGAGGCGGTGTCGGGCGGCCCGAACATGGCCAGCGACGGGTACCACCAGCGGTTGACGGCGTCCTGGGCCATCTCGCGCTGGGCGGCGGCGCCGTGCGCCATGACGTACAGCGACTGGAAGCCCTGCCGCTGGTGAAAAGACTCCTCTTTGCACACGCGAATCATCGCCCGCGCGTAGGGGCCGTACGAGCAGCGACACAGCGGCACCTGGTTGACGATGGCGGCGCCGTCGACGAGCCAGCCGATCGCGCCGACGTCGGCCCAGGTGAGCGTCGGGTAGTTGAAGATCGAGGAGTACTTCTGCCGCCCCGAAAGCAGCTGGGCGTACAGGTCGTCGCGGTCGACGCCCAGGGTTTCGGCGGCGGCGTACAGGTACAG
>JBOGDN010000744.1:0-5370 GCA_050742995.1 Stackebrandtia sp.
CCGTCGGAAGCAAGCCCACCTACGGCGGCAACAGCCGTTACGGCCTGGTGGCGTTCTCCTCATCGCTGGACACCCCGGGTCCGGTGACCCGCACCATGCTCGACGCGGCGCTGCTGCACGAGGTCATCGGCGGCCACGACCCGCGCGACTCCACGTCGATCCCGCAGCCGGTTCCGCCGGTGGTCGAAGCCGCCCGGCAAGGGCTGACCGGAGACCTGTCGGGCATACGCCTTGGCGTGGTGTCCGAGTTCGCCTCCGGCGAAGGCGCCGAGCCCGGAGTCATGTCCGCCTACCAGTCTGGAGTGGACGCGCTTGTGAAGCTTGGCGCGGACGTCGTCGAGGTGTCCTGCCCGAACTTCGTCTACGCGCTGCCGGCCTACTACCTGATCAGCCCCAGCGAGTGCTCGTCCAACCTGGCGCGCTACGACGGCGTCCGCTACGGCCTGCGCACCGGCGACGACGGCGAACGCTCCCTTGAGGAGGTCATGGCCTCCACCCGCGAAGCCGGCTTCGGCCCCGAAGTGAAGCGCCGGATCATGCTCGGCACCTACGCGCTTTCGGCCGGATACGTCGACCAGTTCTACGGACAGGCGCAGAAGGTGCGCACCCTGATCACGCGCGACTTCGACGCCGCCTTCGCGCAGGTGGACGCGCTGGTGTCGCCGACGACGCCTTTCACCGCCTTCGAGTTCGGCGCGCGCACCGGCGACCCGTACCAGATGTACCTGGCGGACCTGTACACCATCCCGGCCAACCTGGCGGGCGGCCCGGCGATCTCGGTGCCGTGCGGCCTTGCCGACGGACTGCCGGTCGGCCTGCAGGTGATGTCGCCGACCATGCGCGACGACGTGGCGTACCGCGTCGGCGCGGCGTTCGAGTCGACGCAGGAACCCCGGCTTTGCGACCAGATTCCGGACGCGGTGTAGAAGGAGACGAACGAATGAGCACTGTGACCCTGCCTTCCTACGAAGACGCCGTGGCCCGCTACGAGACCGTCGTCGGCATGGAGACCCACATCGAGCTGGGCACCCGCACCAAGATGTTCTGCGGCTGCGCCACCGTGTTCGGGGGCGAGCCCAACACCCAGGTCTGCCCGGTGTGTCTCGGGCTTCCCGGCTCGCTGCCGGTTCCCAACGCCGCCGCCATCGAGGCGACGATCCGCATCGGACTCGCGCTCAACTGCCGCATCGCGCAGTGGTGCCGCTTCGCCCGGAAGAACTACTTCTATCCGGACATGCCGAAGAACTTCCAGACGTCCCAGTACGACGAACCGCTGTGCGAGGACGGCTACGTCGACCTGGACGTCGAGGGCGAGACCGTCCGCGTCGAGATCGAGCGGGTGCACCTCGAAGAGGACACCGGCAAGAGCCTGCACGTGGGAGGCGCCGGCCGCATCCACGGCTCCTCGGAATCGCTTGTGGACTACAACCGGGCGGGCATCCCGCTCGTGGAGATCGTCACCAAGCCGATCACGGGCGGCGGCGCGCTGGCGCCGCAGGTCGCCCGCGCCTACGCCACCGAGCTGCGCGAGGTCGTCCGCTCCCTGAACGTCTCGGACGTGCGCATGGAGGAAGGTTCGATGCGCTGCGACGTCAACACCTCGCTCAACCTGCCCGGCGCGGAGTGGGGCACGCGCACCGAGACCAAGAACGTCAACTCGCTGCGCAGCGTGGAGCGCGCGGTGCACAGCGAGGTGGTCCGCCAGGCCGGTCTGCTTGACGCCGGCGAGCGCATCGTGTTGCAGACGCGTCACTTCCACGAGGACACCGGCGAGACCACGCCGGGCCGCAGCAAGGAGACCGCCACCGACTACCGGTACTTCCCGGAGCCCGACCTCACCCCGATGGCGCCCGACGCCGTCTGGGTGGCCGACCTGAAGGCCGCGCTGCCGGAGCTGCCGCGCGTACGGCGCAAGCGGCTGCAGGCCGACTGGAACCTGTCCGATCACGACATGGCCTCGGTGCTCAACGCCGGCGCGGTCGAGCTGATCGAGGAGACCGTCGCCGCGGGCGCCGCGGCCGAGCCGGCCCGCAAGTGGTGGATGGGCGAGCTGTCGCGTCGCGCCAACGAATCCGGAGCGGAGCTGGCGGACCTGGCGATCACCCCGACGCAGGTGGCCGAGCTGCAGGGCCTCATCGACGACGGCAAGCTCAACGACAAGCTAGCCCGCCAGGTCATCGAGGGCGTGCTCGCCGGCGAGGGCGGACCGGCCGAAGTGGCCGCGGCGCGCGGCCTGGCCGTGGTGTCCGACGCCGGAGCGCTGACGGCGGCCGTCGACGAGGCGATCGCCGCCAACCCGGACGTCGCCGACAAGGTGCGCGGCGGCAAGGTCGCCGCCGCCGGCGCCCTGGTCGGCGCCGTCATGAAAGCCACCAAGGGCCAGGCCGACGCCAAGACCGTCCGCGAGCTGATCCTGCGGAAGCTGTCTTAGAGTTTCTGACTTTGTCCGCTTCCGTGGCGAGGGGCCTCCAGGCCAGTGCAACGGCCGTAAGCCGCTGTACGGCCGCAAGCCCCCGCGTGATCGAACAGACAAGACCAAGGCGGAGGCGCTCCCGCATACCAGCGTCGGATGCAGACGTGCCGACAACGCCGCGAGTAAAAACTCCAACGACGGCGCTTCGCAAGGACCTTCGCGCCTGGCGGACGCGTAGCAGGAAACGGGACAAAGGCAGAAACTCTTAGAGGCTCCGCTCGGCCTGGAATCATGTCCCCGGATGCGTGATATGTCACCAAATCCGCCGTGGTGCGCAGATTTCCGCATATCGTCCCGCACAGATCCGATAGACGCGCGGCGCCCGGTTTCATACCTTTGAGGCGTGTTTACGGATAAAAACATAGAGACCGCTGACCTGGAGTCGAGAACCATCGGCGCGCTGATCCGCCGCCGCCGCGGGTGCCACGGCCTCAGTCAGTACCAACTCGCCGCGCAGCTGGCGCGGCTGTCGGGAAACAACGCCATCGACCGCAACCGGGTCGCCCGCTGGGAGCGCGGCGGCCGGGTCCCCGACCCCTATTGGCGCGGCTGGCTGAGCCTCGCGCTGCTGGTGCCCAAAGGCCGTCTGGACCAGGCGGCGCGGGTCACATACGCGCAACGCGACTACGAAAAAGTGGCCTATTAGGACCTGTCGAAGGTCGACGGCTCGCGACGAAGCGTCGTGGACGGGTGTTCCCCGTACCGTTTGCGATAGGCCGCCGCGAAATCGCCAAGATGGGCGAAACCCCAGTGGACGGCGACCCTGGCGACGGTCAACCCGCCGCCCGGCTCGGCGTCTTGAAGCTCCGCACGGGCGTGTTGCAGCCGGACCCGCCTGATGTAGGCGGCCGGCGTGGTGTCCATGCAGCGACGGAAACCGGTGTACAGCGACCGCACGCTTATTCCGACCTCGCGCGCCAGCGCGGTCGCGGTCATGACGCTTTGCGGGCGCTGCTCGACCAGTTCCACGGCCCGCCGGATCGGACGGTGACTCGGCCGCGGGGACGGCAGCCGGATCAGGCCGCTGTAGTTGCTCGGCTGCGCCAGCAACAGGCTGGTCGTCAGGGTCCGCTCGAAGTTGTCGGCAGCCTGCGGCTGGGTCAGCAGACCGCTGTCGCGTTCCAGCTCCCCGACGAGGTACCAGACGAGCTGCCACCAGCTGCGCGCCGGTCCGCGGGTCAGATCCATTCTCGGGCTGAACTCGACGGGGCCGGGCGCCGGATCCGCGACCAGATCTCGCAGCACCGTTTCAAGGGACGAGGCTTCGATTCGGACGGTCATCATGGCGCAGTCGCCCGAAAAGCGGATCGCCAGCGGACGTCCGGGCGTCGACAGACAGGCGGTTCCCGGCCGGCAGACCAGCCGGTGATCTCCGGTGCGTACTTCCGCGGCGCCGGACAGCGGCGCGTGTACGGCCAGGAACGACTCCGGCGCGTCGGCTGTCAGATTCACCTCCGCGCCGTAGCTCAGATAGCCGAAACAGGTACGCCCGAAATGTACTCCTGTTTGGACGAATCTCAGTCGTCGCGTGGCCTCGACCAGTTCGAGTCGGTGCGGATACAGGATCTCGGCGGCGGCTCGGCAAGCCGTGTCGACGCTCGTGCTCCGCACGATCTGATGGGATGACAAGGGCAGGTGTGTTGGTTCCGCCATGACATGGCCTCCATCGGGTTGACGCCACAACGGTTCGGACTGAACGCACGAATGCGGATCGCCGGCTGCGACCGGCGCTCCGGAGACTAGTTGCCCGAATCGTTCCGGAGCCACCGGCCGCTGTTCGTCATCTGAAATCGAGTCCCTACGAACAGTTGCCGTACAACTGTGCGCGGCCGGGGCGGTTCGCGGGTTCAACGCCTGACCAGGACCGACTAACCGCTCATCTCCACTGATTGGCCATAGTGGATATATATAAATATGGATTTACCTTGTGGCGCAAGGGAAGAGGAGGGTTCGATTCGCTCAGAACGCGTGGCAGTCTAGATCGGTAGCCGAGGGTGCCGCCGTATATGGCTGTCGAACGCACGAGAAGACACGCGCCCCGCGTCAGGGTGCGCGGCCAGAATCCGGAAGGGCAGCATGCAGACTGACGAACCGATCCATGTCCTGATCCGGCGACTCCGGACAGAGACCGGCCTCACCGAACGCCAACTCGCCGACAAGTTGGCCCTCATCTCCGGCCACAGCGGCATTACCGCCAACCGCGTCAGGCGCTGGGAGACAGGCGAGCGAATCCCGGGTCCGAAATGGCGCCACTACCTGTCGCTGGCGCTCGGGGCGCCGTCGACGGGGCTGGCTTCAGCGGCCAAGCTGACGCGCCTGCTGCGCAGTCTCGACGAATCCGAGCCGCGATGACGCCGCCCGCGAACTGGGCCCCTTCCGGAGGCGGATTCGCTTGACGATACTTGGCTCGGGGTCGCCGGAAAAGCTGTCGACATCGGCTTGGAGCAGTGCCGTGATAACCCCCGGCACTTGGGTGTTGTTGCCGGCGACCCCTTCTACGTTTAAGGAACGGGTGAGGTCATTGTGCGTCTTCGCAGTGCGAGTGCGCCACGCCAGGACGTGTGCGGCAGATCCGCACACCACTTTGGAGCATCCGTGGAGTGGACTGAGTTCGGGCGGACGCGTCGAGTCGGACTCCGACGACGGCCGCGTTCTCGTCCCTATCCGTGATCCGTCTCGGGAGTCTCCGGGCCCGCGGCCGGTTGCGGTATCCAGCCCAGCGTGGCCGCTCGGATCCCCGCCTGGAAGCGCGTGGTCGCGCCGAGCCGGTACAGCAGATCGCTCAGCCGTCGTTGCATGGTCCGCAGACTGATTCCCATGCGCTGGGCGATGCGCTCGTCGGGCAACCCGGCGGTGAGCATTCCCAGCATGAGCAGATCGGCCGCGGTGGGTTCGGT
>JBOGDN010000745.1:0-1655 GCA_050742995.1 Stackebrandtia sp.
TCCGGCAGCTGCTCGAGCGCGTCGGCGACGACGCCAAGCCGGGTCGCCAGGTCGCTGAGCATGGCGCGACGCTCCCGTGCGATCACCTCCGGCGGCTTCCACTCCAGGGTCCGGAATTCTGGGTCGAGGATGCGAAGCTCGGCGGCGAGGATCTTGCGGATCTGATCCAGGTCCAGCAGCTTGCTGCGGCCGCGGCGGGACTTGCCCGGCGCCGTGCGCCGAGTGCGCGCCACGGGGTCGCTCGGCGCAGACCCCGCGTCGCCGGAGGCGGTCTTGAAGCCGAGCGGGGCGACCGGTCCGGACGGCCCGGCGGCTTCGGGGTTCGCCATGGGGGCGGCGATCATCATAGGGGCCGCGCTCAAGTGCGTCGGGGCCGGCGCGCCCGCGCCCGGCGCGAGCGGCATCTCCCAGCCTTCGGGCAGCTCCACCGGCTGCACCACCGTGCGCGGCTCGCCGCCCTCGTCGACGACCACGCGCGTGTCCACTGCGGTGAACGCGGTGAACCGCGACAGGACGCCGCAGCCCAGCGACGTCTCGACGATCAGCTGCTCAAGTTCGGTGAGCGTGGCCGGCGCGTCGGGACGCTCGGGCGTCAGCTTGCCCGAGCGGGGCGCGGCGGCGTAGCGGTCTTCCAGGTCGCGCAGGCGGGCGCGGCCCCACATCTCCTTGACGCCGTCGTCGGCGGCGTGCCGAGACGAAACGGCGCGTCGCCACGGTTCGCCGTCGGCGTCGACTCCGGTCAAGACCAGTTCGGCGTCGTCGACGGCGTTGTCGTAGCGGCCCCACAGCACTAGGGGCACGCCTGTGAACAAGTCGGGCAGGCGGGCAGGCGCCAGCGTGCCGTCGACGACGTCCACGCCTTCGCCCGTCAGCGACAGCGACGTGACCACCGGGGCGACGATGCGTCGGTGAATGTGCGCGGCTGCGGCGTCGAGGCGATCTTCGGACTCCACCAGCTCGCAGCGGCCGCGCCCGGCAAGAGCGAGCCGGTGCAGGAAGCCGGCGTTGACCGCGCGGTCGATTCCGATGACGTGGATGCGAATGCCGTCGAGGCGGCCGTCAAGTCGCGCCAGGATCTGATCTTCGTTGCCGACCTGGCCGTCGGTCACCAGCACCACGATCCGGTCGTGTCCGGGCTCGGCGGCCCGCAGCAGGTCGACGGCTTCGTTGAGCGGGCCGAGCATCTCGGTGCCGCCGCGGGCGTTGGTGCGTCCGAGGTGCTCCACGGCCCGGTACCGGTTGCGGTCGCTGGCCGGCACGAGGCCGTCGTCGAGGCCGTCGGGCACGGTGATCTGGTTGTCGAAGCAGCGCACCGCGAAGCGGTCCCGAGACGACAGAGTGTCGACGATGCGGCTGGCGGCGCGGCGGGCGGCAGTCATCTTCCAGCCGCTCATGCTGCCGGAGCGGTCGAGCACCACCACGACGTCGCGGGGTCGCGCGGCCGCCGACGCCTCGCGCGGCGGCAGGGCGGTGAGCTGGAAGTAGCCCGACGGGAGGCCGTCGGCGTCGGGGACGGTCGTCAGCGCGTGGCCGACGGCGTCTTGGCTGCCGTAGGAAAAGCGCAGGATGAAGTCGCGGTTGACGCGTTCGCCGGGGTGGATGCGCGCCCGGACGCGCCCTTCGGGGTCCTCGCTCGTCTCCACCACGTGCAGGCT
>JBOGDN010000746.1:0-4755 GCA_050742995.1 Stackebrandtia sp.
CTCTTTCTCCACGGCGGCCTCGAGGCCCTGCCAGGCCGAGGCGTTGAAGGACCGGTCGTCGGGACCTCCGACGTCGGTCACCATGCAGGCTTTGAAGTCTTTTTCGACGTCGGAGGCGTCTTCCTCGGGCGCCTCGCCGCAGGCCGCGGCGAGCAGAGCGAACGTGCCGATCACACCTACCGCGGCAGTAGTCTTCCTACGCATGCTGCGCAAAAGCCTCTCCTCTCGGGGCTTGCCGCAGGGCCGCGGCTGGTCATGGCTGGTCATGTCGAACAAAAAGGCAGAATATTCCTAGATCACATAAAGCGACAGGGACTGAGGCCAAGTTGTGGCGCGTCGTTACCGACACGTAATCAACAAGACGCCATGGGACGGTGGTGTATGCGGCCGGGACGGGAGCGCCGGCTCAGGTCCAGAACACGGCCACGCCGGCCGTAATCGCGATCATGGCGCCTATCCCGATGAAATGGCCCTTGGACGTGGCCTCGCGCTGTTTCAGGTGCGGGATCCAGATCATGACCGCGATCAGCAGCCCCAGCAGCAGCTTGACCCCGATCTTGGGATAGTTCAGCTCCTCGTCGGTCATGGGCGCGGACAAGATGATCCCGGTCGCCACCTGCAGGGCCGAACCCCACACCATGGCGGGATTCATCGAGAGCCGGGAGCTGACGAACGCGGTGAGCCAGCCGCCGAAGAGCATCGCGAATCCGAGAAGGTGGATATAGCGGAATACGAGATGGAGAATGTCCATGGCGCAGCAGTATGCCAGATATTCTACCGAGCGTCGAAGTCAGTCTCCGATTCAAAATCCAGCGCTTATCGACTATCACGATTGTCAATGGCTAGCATGGAGTGCGTGAGGGGGAGCGCGCGCAATACGTCGCACGCGCCGCGGTCGGTACGCCGCCTCGCCGAGCGAATCGCGACCGCGGCGCGCTTTTTCGTGGGCGCTGCCGCCGTCTTCGTCCTGGCGACGGCGACAATTGTGGACACATCGGACCCGGACGTCGGCGCGCTGCGACTTGTCGACGAGGACCACAGCGACGGCGGAGGCTCCCAGGATCCCTCCGGAGAGCCGAGCGGGTCGCCCTCGCAGTCGGGCGAGCCCGGCGGCGGCGAGGACCCCGACGAGTCTGATCCCGCCGACGACGAGGGCTCCGAAGGCGGCTCCAAGGCCGAGTCCGACTCGGCCGGATGGGTGCCGATCGCGGTGCAGGCCGGGGCGTCGCTCGGCCTGGTCGGCCTGGCCGCCGTCGCCTTGATCCCCGGCCGTCGTCCGCCTGAGCGGGTCCGCGCACGTTAAAACCGGACGGCCACGGGGGATGCCGTCCGGTCTGATGTGAATACCATCACGAGTTTCCGGCCGCGACCATCCTCCGAACGGACGAATCGTCGGCGGCTGTCGCGGCGCCTCGATTCCCAGGAGGTTCCCAGCGGCTCAGCGTGACACTGGCGGCGATGACAGACAACGAATTCAGCGACGCGGGAACGCTACGCGCGCAAGGCCACAGCCACCACGTAACGATCGCCGAGCCGGGCCGACTGGCCATCCTTCAAGGACAGTGTCCGGTGGACGCTTCCGAGAAGGTGGTCGGCGTCGGCGACGTGGAGACGCAGGTCCGCCAGATCGCCGCCAACACGCTGTCGACGCTGCATGACGTCGGCGCCGGACCCGAACACGTGATCCGCTCGGTCGTCTACGTCCTCAGCGACGACAGCGCCGAGGTGAGCCGGGTGTGGCGCCTGCTGGTCGCCTCCCCCATCGGCGAAGCGTTCCGGTCGGCGTCCAGCGTGGTCGGCGTCAGCGCCCTCGGCTACCCCGACCAGCTCGTCGAGGTCGAGCTGACCGCACGGCTGCCGGAGTAACCGCCGAGACCGGAACTGAGAGTTCGTGGCTTTGTCCCGTTTCCTGCTGCGCGTTCACCGGGCGCGACGGTCCTTGCGAAGCGTCGTCGTTCGAGTTTTTACTCGCGGCGTTGTCGGCACGTCCGCATCCGACACCGGGACGCGGGAGCACCTCCGCCTTGCTCTTGCCTGCTCGATCACGCGGGGCTTGAGGCCGTACAGCGGCTTACGACCGTTGCACTGGCCTGGAGACCGCTCGCCACGGAAGAGGACAAAGCCACGAACTCTATGATCCTCAGGTGTCGAAGTCGTCTCCGCATGACCCCGAGCTTGTCACGAGCGCGGCGAACCCCCTCGTCAAACGGATGCGCGCCCTGGCCGACCGTAAGCACCGGCGGCGCCAGGGCGCGTTCGTCGTCGAAGGGCTGCAGCCGGTGCGCCAGGCGGTGGAGGCCGGCGCCGACGTCGAGGTGTTCGTCGTGGCGCCGCGGCTGTTGACCCACGCCGCGTCCGCGCGGATGGTCGCCGAGCAGGCCGAGCGCGGGGTGCGCGTCGCCCACGTCTCCGCGGAGCTTTTCGCTCGGCTGTCCGATCGCGACGGACCCTCCGGGCTGGCCGCGATCGTGCGCATCCGCACCCGCGACCTCGACGAGCTGGAGGTCGCCCCGGACTCGCTGTTCGTCGCCTTGCACGAAGTGGGCAACCCGGGCAACCTCGGCACGATCATGCGCACCGCCGACGCCGCCGGCGCGGCCGGAGTCGTCCTCGTCGGCAACACCGCCGACCCCTTCGACCCCGTCGCCGTCAAGGCCACGATGGGCGCGCTCTTCAACGTGCTCGTGGCCCGCGCCGCCGACGCCGACGAGCTGTTCGCCTGGGCCGAAGCCCGCGGCGTGACCGTGGCCGCGACGTCGGCCAAGGCCGAGTCCAACTTCTGGGGCGCCGACTACCCGTCGCCGCTGGCTCTCCTGCTTGGCAGCGAAGGCGCCGGACTCCC
The DNA here is from genome assembly GCA_050742995.1 of Stackebrandtia sp. Classification (GTDB taxonomy): domain Bacteria; phylum Actinomycetota; class Actinomycetes; order Mycobacteriales; family Micromonosporaceae; genus Stackebrandtia. Next base: position 2,843 of record JBOGDN010000746.1, read on the forward strand.
CGACGCCGTCGCGTCCGGCTGCCGACTGCGACTGCGCATCCCCATGACGGGCAAGACCGAATCCCTCAACCTCGCCGTGGCCGCCGGCCTGCTCCTGTACGAGGCTCAGCGCAAGATCTCCCCCGACCTCGACGCCTGAGCCCGCTCCGCCAGCCGTCACGGCCACGCGCCGCCTGAACGGCAAGTCTTCGTCGAGCCGACAGCGGGGCTTCGGCCTTTAGCGGCTGAGGCCTTCGTCGCTGCCTTCTAGGCGGGCCGCGCGTTCGGCGGCGGAGAGGGCGTCGAGAACGCTGTCGATGTCGCCGGCCATCACGTGGTCGAGGTTGTAGGCGGTGTAGCCGATGCGGTGGTCGGTGATGCGGTTTTGGGGGTAGTTGTAGGTGCGGACTCGTTCGGAGCGGTCGACGGTGCGCACTTGGGAGCGACGGGCCTCGCCTGCGGCGGCGGCGGCTTCCTCTTGTTTGGCGGCGAGGAGGCGGGCGCGCAGGATTCGCATGGCTTGTTCGCGGTTTTGCAGCTGCGATTTTTCGTTTTGGCAGCTGACTTGGATGCCGGTGGGTTCGTGGGTGATGCGCACGGCGGAGTCGGTGGTGTTCACCGACTGGCCGCCGGGGCCGGAAGAGCGGTAGACGTCGATGCGCAGTTCGTTCATGTTGATCTCGACGTCGACCTCTTCGGCCTCGGGCAGCACGAGCACGCCCGCGGCCGAGGTGTGGATGCGTCCCTGCGACTCGGTGGCGGGCACGCGCTGCACCCGGTGCACGCCGCCTTCGAACTTCAGCCTCGACCACACGCCGTTGCCGCCTTCGGGGGCGCCCTTGGTCTTCACGGCGAGCGAGACGTCCTTGACGCCTCCCATGCCGGACTCCTGGGAGTCGAGCACCTCGGCGACCCAGCCGTGCTTCTCGGCGTAGCGCAGGTACATGCGCAGCAGGTCGCCGGCGAACAGCGCCGACTCCTCGCCGCCCTCGCCGGCCTTGATCTCGACGATGACGTCGCGGGAGTCGTCGGGGTCGCGCGGCAGCAGCAGCTCGGCGAGCTTCTCCTCCAGCTCGGGGACGCGCCCCCGCAGCCGCTCGGCCTCGGCGGCGAACTCGGAGTCCTCTCCGGCGAGCTCGTCGGCGGCCGCCAGGTCGTCGCGCACGGACGCGAGCTCGGCGTTGGCCGCCGAGATCGGCTGCAGCTCGGCGTAGCGCCGCCCCACCCGACGCGCCGTCGCGGCGTCGGCGTGGATGGCGGGGTCGGCAAGCTGCTTCTCCAGCTCGGAGTGCTCGGCCAGCAGCTCGACCAGGCGGTTGGAGTCGGCGGCCTTGCTCATGTCTGAAGCTCTTTTCGATTAGGCGGGCGGCAATTGGAGAAGCAACTAAAAACGGCACTCGACGCACCGCGATGCGGGTGCGCGAGCGCCGTTGGATTCGGCTACTTGTCGTCCTTTTTCGCCGCCTGGCTCTTGGCGTACTTGCGCTGGAAGCGCGCCACGCGTCCGCCGGTGTCGAGGATGCGCTGCTTGCCGGTGTAGAACGGGTGGCACACGTTGCACGTCTCCACGTGGATCTTGCCGTTTTCCACCGTGCTGCGCGTGGTGAAAGTGTTGCCGCAGGAGCACGTGACCTCGGTGGACACGTACGCCGGGTGAATCTCGGGTCTCATCTCATCCTCTTCTCGGCGGTCGCTGGGTCGCCCGCGTCGGGGCGTGAACCAGTACCGAACAGTGCAGGTTTCGGCCTTTGCGGCCAGCTCAACATTCTAGCCCGCGTTCCTGTTCCCCGACGCGGCGACGTCGTCTCAGCCGGATTCGGGGTCGGTCGCGTGAACGCGCACCGCCAACCAGTCGCACGGCTCGTGTGGACGCTGGAGGCGACGACGCCGGGGCCGCCGCCCGGCCCTATCGTCAGGCACATGAACGGCGGTAT
>JBOGDN010000747.1:0-10567 GCA_050742995.1 Stackebrandtia sp.
GCGGTCGACCTTGCTCGGGTCCTTGCCGGAGAAGGCTCCGCCGCCGTGACGGGCGTATCCGCCGTAGGTGTCGACGATGATCTTGCGTCCGGTCAGGCCGGCGTCGCCCATCGGGCCACCAATGACGAACTTGCCGGTGGGGTTGATGTGCAGCTTGTAGTCGGAGGAGTCGATGTCGTAGTTGGCGAGCACCGAGTCGATGACGTGCTTCTTCAGGTCGGGGTTGAGCTGGTTCTCCAGGTCGACGCCCTCCTCGTGCTGCGTGGAGATGACGATGGCCTCGACGCGGGGATCCGCCGCGCAAGGCGTCCGGCGCCGGGGTCAGATCGCCGCTTTGAGCGCCTCGGCCCGGTCTGCCTTCTCCCAGGTCAGGTCCGGCAGCTCCCGGCCGAAGTGGCCGTAAGCCGCGGTCTGCTGGTAGATGGGCCGCAACAGGTTCAAGTCGCGGGTGATCGCCGCGGGACGCAGGTCGAAGACCTGGTCGATCGCCTTTTCGATCTTTTCGACCGAGACGGTCTCGGTGCCGAAGGTTTCCACGCGCACGCTCACGGGGTGAGCCTTGCCGATGGCGTAGGCCACCTGGGTCTCGCAGCGTTCGGCCAGGCCGGCCGCGACCACGTTCTTCGCCACCCAACGCATGGCGTAGGCCGCGGAGCGGTCGACCTTGGACGGGTCCTTTCCGGAGAACGCGCCGCCGCCGTGACGGGCGTATCCGCCGTAGGTGTCGACGATGATCTTGCGTCCGGTCAGCCCGGCGTCGCCCATCGGTCCGCCCACTTCGAAGCGTCCGGTGGGATTGACGAGCAGGCGGTAGTCGCCGGTGTCGATGTCGAGTTTCTCGATTTCGGGGATGATGACGTGCTCCGCCACGTCGGGGGTCATCAGGGATTCCAGCGAGATGTCGGGCGCGTGCTGGCTGGAAAGCACGACGGTGTGCAGTTTGACTGGGGTGAGGTCGTCGTATTCGATGGTGACCTGGGTCTTGCCGTCCGGGCGCAGGTACGGCACTGTACCTTCTTTACGCACTGTGGACAATCTCTTCGACAGCCGATGCGCCAACGCGATCGGAAGCGGCATGAGCTCCGGCGTCTCCTTGCAGGCGAAGCCGAACATCATGCCCTGGTCGCCCGCGCCTTGCAGGTCCAGTTCGTCGTGCTGCCCGGAGTCGATCCGCGTCTCGAGCGCCTTGTCGACGCCCTGAGCGATGTCGGGAGACTGCGAGCCGATGGAGATGCTGACGCCGCAGGACGCGCCGTCGAAACCTTTCTTCGAGGAGTCGTAACCGATGTTGAGAATCGTCTGTCGGACGATGGCGGGGATGTCGGCGTAAGCCGCGGTCGTGACCTCCCCGGCCACGTGCACCTGTCCGGTGGCGATGAGTGTTTCCACCGCAACCCGGCTCGTCGGGTCTTCAGTCAGCAAGGCGTCCAGGACGCCGTCGCTGATCTGGTCGGCGATTTTGTCGGGGTGTCCCTCGGTCACGGATTCCGAGGTGAAAAGGCGGTGTGCCACAGTTCTCCTAAAGTTTAGCGATCTGGTGACACACGCGAGTCTAGTTGCTGCGTACAGGCGTGCTCCCGGTGACGCTCAGCTATTGGGCGAGCGCCACCGGGAGCACAGGTCGTCGCGGTGGTTACTGTTCGGTGTTGTCGATCTCGTCGGCGATCTGCGGGTAGATCAACGACATCCGGTAGCCGGAGTTGATTCCGTCGGGGCATCCGCCCAGGGCGTGGATCGCCAGCACCTTGTTGGTGTCGCCGGAGATCACCGGGGAGCCGGAGTTGCCCCCGGAGGTGTCGCAGGCGTAACCGGTGGTCACGTCGCCGTTTTGCGGGGTGTCGATCTTGCACTGCTCCCCGCCGTCTTCCTCGGTGTAGATCGACAGCCGCTTCGGAGCGGCGTCGCCGTGACCGGGAATGTAGATGCGCTCGTCCTGGTTGGGCTCGCGCTCTTCGATGTACAGCGTGCCGAACTGCTCGATCTCCTCGAAGTTCTGCACCGAGTACAGCGAGAAGTCGTTGTCCGGGTTGGTGACGACGAGCTGGTCGCTGCCGACCTTCACGCCGTCCTGCGGGTCGTTTCCGTCGCAGGTGGCGCACTCGTAGCCGAACTGCGATTCGACGGTGGCGAGGTCGGCCTGGGTGGAAACGCAGTGGTTGTTGGTGAGCATCCGGTTGGTGTTGCCGACGCGCCAGGCGGTGCACCAGCCGCTGCCGTCCTTCAGCTGACGCGCCACCGCGGCCGACGCCGAGAACTCCGCGGCGTGCGTCTCGTCGTTGTAGCAGACCACGTCCCTGCGGGCGTCGTTGCCGCAGACGCTGAGAATGTCGGCGTTGGCGTCGGCGAACTGCTTGGAGTCGTAGCCGCGCCAGTAGGCGTCGACGGTCACGCCCGACGCGTCGGCGGAGTCGGACTCGCCGTGCAGGGTCACCTCGGCGGTGTCGCCCTCGATCGACATGGCGGCGAAAAGGCCGTCGTCGTGGACGGTGTAGCCGGAGTCGCCGTCGACGAGGCCGTCTCCGGGCGCGCCGTGGTAGGTGTACTCCTCGGTTCCGTCCGGGTTGGACACCGTGACGTAGTCGCCAGGTGCCAGGTCCAGCGACGCGAAGCGCACCTTGATGTAAGTCGCGCCCGGATCGGACACGACTTGGGTTCCGTCGGAGTCCGCATACGACACGGCGAAGTCCGCGTCGACGATCTCGCCGGCCTTGAGCATGGTCGGCTCGGTGACCTCTTGCGAGGAGTCTGGGGTGTCCTGGGCATCTTGATCGGCGCTGGCCGCGGCTGCTCCCGCGGTCACCAGCAGCCCCGCGGCGGCGATCGTCACCGCTGCCGCTTTGATACGAGGGGTCCGTAGATTCACGAATTCGATCCTTCTGGGTGAGGGGTGCGGGAATCTCTCCTAATTCCCGGCCCGCACAGCCTACGGAAGCCATCGAAGAATGTAAACTGTTGCCGCTAAGGGACTGTAGAGTCACACAGAGTCGTCTATGGACGTCCAGAAAGCACGGAGACGACGGCGTCCCAGATCGCGTCGGCCACGTCGTCTTTCGCGCTCGTCGGCACTTCCACGACCGATCCGTCGGGCCGCACCAGCGTCACGGCGTTCTCGTCGAGGCCGAACGCCTTGCCCTCGCCGACGAGATTGAGGACGGCCAGATCGGCCCGCTTGCGCGTCAGTTTCGCGCGCGCCGACTCCACGCCGTCGCGAGTCTCCGCGGCGAAGACGACGAGCAGCTGTCCGTCACCCTTGGACGCGCCGATCTCGGCGGCGACGTCCGGGGTCTCGACCAGGTCCACGGTCAGGCCCGCCGCGTCCGGGGACTTCTTGATCTTGTGCGAGGCGTACCGCTCCGGACGGAAGTCGGCGGGCGCGGCGGCCATCACCGTCACGTCGGCGTCGGCCGCGGCGGCCACGGTCGCCTCCCGCAGCTGCGCGGTGGTCTCGACCTCGATCACCTCGACGCCCGCCGGAACGGGAAGCGTGACGTTGGCGGCCACGACCGTGACGGCGGCGCCGCGTGCGGCGGCCGTGCGGGCCAGGGCGTACCCCTGCTTGCCCGAGGAGCGGTTGCCGATGAAACGCACCGGATCGAGCGGCTCCCGGGTGCCGCCGGCGGTGACGACGACGCGGCGACCGGCGAGGTCGGGCTTGGCCGTCGCCCCCCGCCGCAACAGTCGACGGGCCGCCTCGAAGATCTCGGCGGGCTCGGGGAGGCGTCCCTTGCCGGTGTCGGCGCCCGTCAGGCGTCCCGACGCCGGCTCCAGCACCACCGCGCCGCGACGACGCAGCACGGCCGTGTTGTCGACGGTGGCGGGGTGCTCCCACATCTCGGTGTGCATCGCCGGAGCGAAAAGCACCGGACAGGTCGCGGTGAGCAGGGTCGAGGTGAGCATGTCGTCGGCGCGGCCGGACGCGGCTCGCGCCAGCAGGTCCGCGCTCGCCGGCGCCACGACCACCAGGTCGGCGCGGCGTCCCAGCGCCACGTGCGGCACTTCGTGCGCGTCGTCGAAGACGTCGACGGCGACGGGACGACCCGAAAGCGCCGCCCACGTGGCCTCGCCGACAAAGCGCAGCGCGGCCGCCGTGGGCGTCACGGTGACGCCGTGCCCGGACTCGGTGAGAAGCCGCAGCAGTTCGCAGGCTTTATAGGCGGCGATGCCGCCGGAGACGCCGAGGACCACCTCGGGTTTTGACGCCGGGGGGTTCAACACGACGGCGAGCTCGCGAGCCGGGCCTTTTCGCTCAGACCCGGCGTGCCGGTTTTCGCCTCTGTCAGGCGACGTCGTCGGCACGCGGAGCGGACTCGTCTTCGGGCTCGTCCTGCAACGGCTCGGTCACCAGCAGATCCTGGTCGACCTCTCGCAGCGCGATCGACAGCGCCTTTTCCTGCGGCGTGGTCTCCACCAGCGGGCCGACGTACTCCAAGAGCCCTTCCCCGAGCTGGGAGTAGTAGGCGTTGATCTGACGGGCGCGCTTGGCGGCGTAAATCACCAGCTGGTACTTGGAGTTGGTCTTCTCCAGCAGATCGTCGATGGGCGGCTTGGTGATTCCGATCGGGTCAGCGACGGTTCCGGTCACAGGGATTCAGCCTTAAACGAGTTTCGGTGATTTAAGTGGTGAGATGTTCCCGCCGGAGCGGCCATCGACGCCGCTTCGGACGAACCGAGCAAGCCTACCAGCTCTTCCGCGGCCTGCTCCACGGAGCTGTTGACGATCGTGTAGTCGTATTCGCGTTCGGCTTCCAGCTCTTGACGGGCCTGGTTGAGCCGACGCTCGATCGTGGCGCGGTCTTCGGTGCCGCGGCCGGTGAGCCGGCGCACCAGCTCTTCCCAGCTGGGCGGCGCGAGAAACACCAGCTGCGCCTCGGGCATGGCCTGACGCACCAGGCGCGCACCCTGCAGGTCGGCCTCCATGAGCACCGGCAGGCCGGCGGCGAGACGCTCGTCGACCGGTTTGCGGGGCGTCCCGTAGAGATTTCCCGCATATTGGGCCCACTCCAGGAACTGACCGTCGGCGGCGAGCTTCTCGAAGTGAGACCGCTCGTAGAAGTAGTAGTGGAATCCGTCGATCTCGTCCGGCCGGGGGGCACGCGTAGTGGCGCTCACCGAGAACCATACCCAGGGATATCGCTCTCGGATGAGCGCCTTCACGCTGCCTTTGCCGACGCCTGACGGCCCAGAGAGAACCGTCAGACGCGCCGCGGTGCGGCGTTGCTCGTCAAAGCTCACGTGTCTTTTCTACCCGACGGCTAAGAGTCGCCGTCGGCGAACTCGTTAAGAAGCGCTTGACGCTGGTGCTCGCCGAGTCCGCGCAGACGGCGGCTGTCGGCGATCTTCAGCTTCTCCATGATCTGGACGGCGCGCTTGTCGCCGATGCCGGGCAGGGCTTTCAGCACCGCCGACACCTTCATTTTGCCGGCGATGTCGTCTTTCGAGGCGGCCGAGAGCACGTCGTCCAACGACATCTCACCGGTCTTGAGCTTGTCCTTCAGCTCGGCGCGAGCCTTGCGGGCAGCGGCCGCCTTCTCGAGGGCGGCTGCGCGCTGCTCTGGCGTAAGCGACGGGAGCGGCACGGGGTCTCCTAGGGTGAGTCAACAGTTGTCTATCAAGGACGTCACGACAGGTTCGTCGGCAGGACTCTGACGACCAACCCTGTCGCACGCTGGATTTTTAACCCAGCGCGGGAAACGTAACCACACGGCCAAACACGTCATCACGCGGGGTAGGCGTCTTTTGCCGGTCACGCTTGACCGATCTACCTTCCCAGGGCGGCGCGGCAGGCTTCCACGGCCCGCTCGGCGGCCTGTCGCAGGCCGGTCTGGGACGGTCCCTGGCGGGCGATTTCCCTTGAGTACGCGGGGATCGCGGCCGAAGCCGCCCCACCGAGCACTCGCCGCAAATCGCCTGGACGGCCCCCTTGCGCGCCCATTCCGGGAACCAAGATCGGACCGTTGAGCCGGCTGAGGTCGTGGGCGGTCTCGCCGCCGGACTGCCCGGCGTTGTGGGTGATGCCGTAGGTGGACTGGCGGCGCGTCCTGGCCTCGGCTTCGCGGCAGTCGGGAATGGTCGCGCCCATGACCACGCCGATGCTGCCAAGCGGCTCGTCGTCGGCGTTGACGGCGGCGACGTCGTCGATGATCGACTGCGCCACGGTGCGCCCGTCCTTGCGACGCGCCTTTTGCACCTGCCCGCCCTCGGAGTTGGACGTCATCGCCAGCACGAAGACGCCCCGGCGGTGGGCGGCGGCCATGTCGAACATCGGCTCCAGCGACCCCACGCCCAAAAACGGGTTGGCGGTGATCGCGTCGACGGCCAGGGGCGAAGCCGGGTCCAGGTACGCCTGGGCGTACGCCTGGACGGTCGAGCCGATGTCACCGCGCTTGGCGTCGAGGATCACGACCGCGCCGGCCTGACGGCACGACGACACGACGCGTTCCAGCAGCGCCACGCCCCGCGAGCCGAAACGTTCGAAGAACGCCGACTGCGGCTTGACGAAGGCCGCCTGCCCGGCGAGCGCGTCAACGATCGACATGCTGAATCTCTCGGCGCCGGCGACGTCGTCGTCAAGGCCCCAGCTGCGCAGCAGCTGCGAGTGCGGGTCGATGCCCACGCACAGCGGACCGCGTTTGTCGAGTGCTTTCAAGACCCGGGAACCGAAGCTCTTGTCAGCCACGACGGGCTCCTCCTTGCGGGTACGGGCGAGGCGGGGGGGTTCCTCCGCGCCCGTAAAAGTGTCTGCCGGCCGCCTTGGCGGCCTTGCGAACCAGCGACGGCCCCGAGTACACCAGCCCGGTGTAGAGCTGGACGAGACTGGCGCCGGCGTCGATCAGCCGCCCGGCGTGTTCAGGTCTGATGATACCGCCGACGCCTATGACGGGCAGCCGCCCGCCGGTCTCGCGATGCACGAACTTCACGACGTCGACGGCGATCTCGCGCAGCGGCGCTCCGGACAGCCCGCCGGCCTGGGCGGCGCGCTCGTCGTCGGCGAGGGCCACGCCGTCTCGTCCCAGCGTGGTGTTGACGGCGATCACTCCGGACACGCCGTTGGCCAGGCACACTTCGAGGGCTTGGGCGATGGCCGACTCGGTGAGGTCGGGCGCGATCTTCACCAGGATCGGCTTGGGGCGGGCGCCCCGGGACAGCCGCACGCCCTCTTCGTACATGGCGCGCAGCAGCGTCTCAAGGTGTTCTGCGTCTTGCAGACTCCGCAGCCCCGGCGTGTTGGGCGAGGAGACGTTGACGGCGAAGTAGTCGCCGTGGGCGTACAGCGCGGCGAACGACGCCAGGTAGTCCTGTACCGCGTGCTCCAGGGGCGTGACCTTGGACTTGCCGAGGCTGACGCCCAGCGGGACCGGCGTCCTGGGGCGGTCGCGCAGCCGCGCGGCCAGCGCCCGGGCGCCGTCGTTGTTGAAGCCCATCCGGTTGATCAACGCCTCGCTGGCGGGCAGCCGGTACAGGCGGGGTCTTCGGTTGCCCGGCTGGCCCTGCCAGGTGACGGTGCCGACCTCGACGAAGCCGAAGCCCATCGCCGGCCACGCCGAAAGGGCGACGCCGTCTTTGTCCATGCCCGCGGCCAGGCCGACGGCGTTGGGGAAGTCGAGGCCGAAGACCCGCCGCGGGTCTTTCACGGGCGACAGGCCGCCGAGCAGCGGCCGCAGCAGCGCGGAGTCGCCCCACTTCTCAAGCAGGGCGAGGGTGCGCTCGTGCGCGGCCTCGGGGTCGCCGCGCCCCATTCGAAACAGGATCGGGCGGACCGCGTTTCTGTAGAAGAACATCGTCATCTGCCTTTGAGAGCGGCGTGTAGGGCTTGCAGCGGCCGCACGGCGAGGTCGCCTCGGATCATCGCCTCGATTCCCATGACGGCCGCCGCCGCCCCTTGGATGGTGGTGATGCACGGCGTGTCGACGACGACCGCCGCGCTGCGGATCTCGTATCCGTCGGTGCGCACGCCCGCCGATCCGGCCGGCGTGTTGATCACGAGCGCGAGCTCCCCGGAGCTGATGAGCTCAACGGTGTCGCGCAGTCGCGGGTCCGGGTCGGGGTCGCGGTGACGCCGCACCGGTGTGAACTCCACGCCGTGTCGGCGCAGCACCTCGCCGGTGCCGCGGGTGGCATAGACGGTGAAGCCCAGGTCCACGAGGCGTTTGACGGGGAACACCACGGCGCGCTTGTCGCGGTCGGCCACGGAGACGAAGACCGCCCCGGAGGTGGGGACCTTTCCGTACGTGGCGGCCTGCGCCTTGGCGTAGGACAGTCCGAAGGCGGTGTCGATGCCCATGACCTCGCCGGTGGACTTCATCTCGGGGCCCAGCAGCGAGTCGATGCCGCGGCCTTCGACGGTGCGGAACCGTTTGAACGGCAGGACGGCTTCCTTGACGGACACCGGCGCCTCGGGGGGCAGGCAGCCGCCGTCGCCTTCGGCGCGAAGCATGCCTTCGCCGCGCAGCTGCGCGATCGTGGCGCCGAGCATGACGCGGGTGGCGGCCTTGGCAAGCGACGTCCCGGTGGCCTTGGAGACGAAGGGGACGGTGCGGCTGGCCCGGGGGTTGGCCTCAAGCACGTACAGGACGTCGTCTTTGAGGGCGTACTGGACGTTGAGGAGCCCGCGCACGCCGATGCCGCGGGCGAGGGCCTCGGTGTGGGTGCGGATCGTGCGCAGCGTCTGCGCGCCGAGGGTGATCGGCGGCAGGGCGCAGCAAGAGTCTCCGCTGTGGACGCCGGCTTCCTCGACGTGCTCCATGATTCCGCCGAGGTACACCTCTTCGCCGTCGCACAGCGCGTCGACGTCGATTTCGACGGCGTCGTCGAGGAACCGGTCGACGAGCACGGGGTGCTCGGGGCTGATGTCGGTGGCCTTGGTGATGTAGGACTGCAGGTTCGCGTCGTCGTAGACGATCTCCATGCCGCGCCCGCCAAGCACATAGGACGGTCGTACCAGGACCGGGTAGCCGACGTCGGCGGCCACCTGCGCCGCCTCGGCGTAGGTCGACGCGGTGCCGTGCTTGGGCGCGGGCAGTCCGGCCGAGGCCAGGATCTTGCTGAAGGCGCCGCGGTCTTCGGCGAGGTGGATGTTTTCCGCCGACGTGCCCACGATCGGCAGCCCCTCGGCGGTGAGCCTGCGGGCCAGCCCCAGCGGGGTCTGTCCGCCAAGCTGGACGACGACGCCGACGACGCCTGGCCCTCCCGCGGCGGTGCCGCTTTCGTGTTCGGCGTGGTAGACCTCGAGGACGTCTTCGAGGGTCAGGGGCTCGAAGTACAGCCGGTCGGCGGTGTCGTAGTCGGTGGAGACGGTCTCGGGGTTGCAGTTGACCATGACGGTCTCGAAGCCGGCGTCGCGCAGCGCCGAGGCGGCGTGCACGCACGAGTAGTCGAACTCGATGCCCTGTCCGATGCGGTTGGGCCCCGACCCCAGGATCATGACCTTGGGCCGGTCGCTTGGCGCCACCTCGGTTTCGTCTTCGTAGGTGGAGTAGTGGTAGGGGGTGTGCGCGGCGAATTCGGCCGCGCAGGTGTCGACCGTCTTATACACCGGGCGCAGCCCGAGGCGGCGGCGCAGCCGGCGCACGCCGTCCTCTCCGGCGAACTCCGGGCGCAGCGCGGCGAGCTGCCGGTCGGAGAAGCCGGCGCGTTTGGCGCGGCGCAGCAGCGGCAGGTCGAGCACGGCGGCGGCGTCGATTTCGTCGCGCAGCTCGGTCAGGGCCGCCAGCTGGTCGACGAACCACGGGTCGACGCCGGAGGCGGCGCTGACCTCGGCGACGCCCGCGCCCAGGCGCAGCGCGCGTTCGGCGGTGTACAGCCGTCCGTCGTGCGGGGTTTTCAGCGCCTCGAGGGTGGCTTCGCGGGTGGCGGTTTCGGGGTCGGGGCGGGTCCACAGCCCGGCCGCGGCGGTCTCGACCGAGCGCATGGCCTTTTGCAGCGCCTCGCCGAAGGTGCGGCCGAGCGCCATGGCTTCGCCGACGGATTTCATCGTCGTGGTCAGTTCGGAGTCGGCGCCGGGGAACTTCTCGAAGGCGAATCGCGGGATCTTCACCACCGTGTAGTCCAGCGTGGGTTCGAACGCCGCCGGCGTGGCCTTGGTGATGTCGTTGGAGATCTCGTCGAGGGTGTAGCCGACGGCGAGCCGCGCGGCGATTTTCGCTATCGGGAAGCCGGTGGCCTTGCTTGCCAGGGCGCTGGAGCGCGACACGCGGGGGTTCATCTCGATGACCACGACCTCGCCGCTCTCCGGATCGACCGCGAACTGGATGTTGGAGCCGCCGGTCTCCACCCCCACCGCGCGGATCACCTGCAGGGCCTGGTCGCGCAGTCGCTGGTACTGGCGGTCCGACAAGGTCTGCTGGGGCGCCACCGTGACCGAGTCGCCGGTGTGCACGCCCATGGGGTCGATGTTCTCGATCGAGCAGACGATCACGACGTTGTCCGCGTGGTCGCGCATGACCTCGAGCTCGAATTCGCCCCAGCCGATCACGGACTCCTCGAACAGCACCTGTCCGATAGGGCTGGCGGCCAGGCCCTCGGCCACGACCTGGCGGTACTCGGTCTCGGTGCGCCCCGTCCCCCCTCC
>JBOGDN010000748.1:0-6990 GCA_050742995.1 Stackebrandtia sp.
GTCCTCAAGGCCGACCCGCAGGTGCCCGCCAGCGGCCAGCGACGCGAACATCACCGGCAGCGTGGAGCGCCCGATCCCGGTCGCGGAAAAGGTGGCGTCGGCGGGCAGGTGGCGTCTTGCGGCCTGCGCGAAGGCCACGACGGTCTCGGCGTCGCCGGGCGCGCCCCCCGGCACGCCGAGGACGAAGTCCACGTGCACGTGGTCCCCGTGCGGCGGCCCGTGCTTGTCGAGCAGCCGCTCCAGCGACGCCAGGTGGCCGACGTCGAAGATCTCGTACTCCGGCACGACGCGCGCCTGGCGCATCCGGGTGTGCAGCTCGACGACGAACTCCCAGCGGTTCATGAACACGCCGTCGCCGAAGTTGACCGTGCCCATGGTGCACGACGCCATGTCCGGCGCGGCCTCGAGAACCCGCAGCCGATCCGCTTCGGCGTCGACGACCGATCCGCCGGTGGACAGCTGCACGATCAGACTCGTCTGTTCGCGCAGCGCGGCCACGGTGTCCTTCAGCCGGCCCACGTCCAACGTCGGCTGCGCCTCGGCGTCGCGGATGTGCACGTGGACGACGCTCGCCCCGGCCGATTCGCACTCCCGTGCGGCGGCGACGAGCTCCTCGAGGGTGACCGGGAGCGGAGGAACGTCGGCTTTGCGCGACTCGGCGCCGGTGGGCGCCACGGTGATCAGCGTCGATGCACTCATGCTCGGAGCTTATGCCGACGCGGCCGGTTCAACCCAGAGCGGGGACGGGGTGGACGTGTCGTCAGCCGTTCATGGCGTTTCGGCGCATTTCGCTCAGCGCCGCCGCCGCTTCGTGCGGGTCCTGGCCGATCTCGTAGCGGCTGAACAGGAAGAGCGTGGAGTCGATGTCGATTTCCAGCAGTGCGATCTCGGTGCCAAGCCGACGCCGCTGATCCACCCGAATCCGCACGATCTCGCCCCAGTCGACGTGCTGTCTGCCCAGAAATCCCCGTGAGACCCCCACGCCGTCGCCGGTCGCGGTCAGCCGCACCGGCCACAGCAGGTCCCGCACCGCGTAGGCCCCCGTCACGGCCGCGGCCAGCGCGGAGACGATGAAACGCGCCTCGTCGTCGCTGAACCACAGCGCGACCAGCGCGAAGGCCGCCGTGCCCGCCACCTTGACGGCTACGATCTGCCTGGGTACGCGCCAGGCGCGCTCGCCGAAGTCCACGAGGCCCAAGTGTGCCATCGCCTCGGAGTCGTCGTCATGACGCCGACGGCCTCGGCGAAGGGACGACGGACGCGCGGCGCCTACCGCCAGCGCGAAAGCACCAGCAGGCTGGCGACCAGAGAGACAAAGCCGACGGCGAGGTTCCAGTACTCCCACACCGCCACCGGGAAGGCGCCGCCGGACAGATAAAAGACCACCAGCCACGCGATGCCGAAAACGATGAACGAGACAGCCAGGATCGGCACCCAGGCGGGGCTGGGCTGGTTCGACGAGTCGGCGGTCTTCGGTCGCAGCTCCGCTGGCGCCGTATAGACCTTCTTCTTTCGAACGCGCGACTTTGGCATGGCATGCTCTCCTGTTGAGGGTCGGCCGGATCACCAGGGTAACCGGAGCAGACTGCGGCGTCGCGACACGCTGAGATCGTCAGCCGTATCGCCTTTTCGCCACGGTACCGCGTCCTCGCCCACGGTGACGAGGCCTGGACCGGTCCGCCCGCCGCCGCTAATGTTGTGCGTGGCGGGAAGACTTACCACGCAGGTTACCTGCTGAGAACACGACGGATCGCACTTGGCGTCGGGTGCGGGTGCTGAGGAAAGGCAAGCGGTGAGCGAATACACCGGCGACGGCGGGCGCACCCGCCGGTCATGGCCGGCTGTCATGCGCACGGCCGCTTCACGCGTGCGCGGCTCGCTGCGGATGCGACGTCGCGGCGGCGACCGGCGATGGAAGGTCGTCGGCGCGCTGACTCTTTTCGCCGCCGGCGTGCTTTTCAGCGCCACCGGCTCGGTGGCCGGCGGCACCAGTCTGCGCGACGACGACCCAGAGCTGCGCGAGGTGATCCCGCTGCGCAACGAGGAAGTCCAGGAGCTGGGGGAGACCGCCGACGAGCTGCGCGACGAAGCCGACGGCCTCACCGACGACCTGGGCTCCGACGACGCCGACATCGCCGCCGAGCAGGAACGCGCCGAGGAGCTGCTCGAAGCGGTCGGGCTCACCGAAGTGCACGGCCCCGGGCTCGTCGTCGCGTTGGAGGACGCGCCCCGTCTGGACGGCAACCTGCCGGGCGGAGCGTCCGGGGACGACGTCGTAGTGCATCAACAGGACGTGCAGGCTGTCGTCAACGCGCTGTGGGCCGGCGGCGCCGAGGCCATGACGATCATGGACGTGCGGGTCATCGGCACCAGCGCGGTGCGCTGCGTCGGCAACACCCTGCTGCTGCACGGCCAGGTGTATTCGCCGCCCTTCGTGATCGCGGCGATCGGCGACGGCGAGGCGATGTCGCGGGCCCTTGACGACTCGGACGGAGTGCGGGCCTTCCGCGCGGCCGCCGAGGACTTCGGGCTGGGCTATTCAGTGAATGAACGAGACGACATTCTGATGCCCGCCTACGACGGCCCGGTGAGCTTGATCGAAGCGGAGGCGCCGCGATGAGACGCGACCGCGGCTTCGACCGCGACGACGACCGCTTCGGACGGCGCGGCGGCGACGATCGCGACGATCGGGACAACCCGAGGCGGGACCGGCACGGGTCGTCCGGCGACGCCCGCGGAGTGGCCCGTGTGCCCCCGAAAGGCACCGGGCGGCCCGTTCCCGACCCTGAGGAGCCGTCGGGCGCCGACCCCCTGGGCCTGATCCCCGGCCCCGACGAGACCACCATCCTGCCGCGCATGCCCCGCCGCAGCGAGCCTCCCCGCGAGAGCCGCGAGGTCCCGTCCTTCCGTCGGCGGCGGTCGATCAAGCGCCACCGCGACGCCGGCGCGCCCAGCCCGGCCAGCCGACTGGCGCGCGGCGGCGCGGAGACGGCCGTGACGTTCGGCGCGGTCGTGCTGCTGTTCCTCGGCTGGACATACTGGCACAACAACTCCCAGTCGGAGGCCGCCCAAAGCGACCTCAACGACCAAGTCGAAGAGGACTGGGCGGAAGACGACGCGCTCGATCCCCTCCCCGGCGAATCGGTGGCGCGGCTGTACATGCCGCAGATCCGTCCGGAGCCGTGGGTCGTCGTCGAGGGCACCACGCTGGAGGACATCGAGTACGCGCCGGGCCGGTACGAAGACGGCGCCATGCCCGGAGAGAAGGGGAACTTCGCCATGGCGGGGCACAACGTCCCGGCGATCTTCCGACACATCGACGAGCTGGGAGCCGGCGACGAGATAGTCGTCGAGACGCCCGAGAAGTTCTACATATACGAAATCACCGGCGACGAGATCATCGAACCCACCGAGGTGGACGTGGTCGCGCCGGTGCCGCGCGAGCCGGGCGTCGAGCCCGGCGACGACGACCGCTACCTGACCATGACGACGTGCTATCCCTGGTGGGACAACTACCAGCGGTACGTCGTGTACGGCAAGCTCGTCGACGAGCAGAAACGCGGGGACGAGCTCCCCGCCGAGGCCCAGGGGTAGGTCGGCCGTGTACGGGTGGATCTGGCGCAAACTGCCGTTCGGGCTTCCCGGCAAGATCGCCGGGTCGGTGCTGCTGTTGGTCGGCGCGGTCGCGCTGCTGTGGTTCGCGGTGTTCCCCGCGATCCAGCCTTATATGCCCTTCAACAACAGCGTCGTCGACGGCGACGGGGGAGGAGACGGCGGCGGCGAGGACGACCCCGGCCGCGTGCCCAGCTACGACCCCAGCGACTACGAGCTGGAGGAGTCCCCCGAGGAATCCGCCGGCGACGGATCGGAGGGCGAATGAGCTCCCGCGTCCTGGTCGCCGACTGCCGCGACTCCTTCGTCTACACGATTGTGGACTACCTGGCGAGTCTCGGTGCGGAGCTGACCGTCGTTCGTACCGACGAGTTGAACGTCGACGACGTTTCGGAGTCCGAATTCGACGGAATTCTGCTTTCTCCGGGGCCCGGCGCTCCCGGCGAGGCGACCGCCTGCCGCCAGCTGCTCGACCGCTTCGCCGGCGTCGTCCCCGTCCTGGGGGTTTGCCTGGGACATCAGGTGATCGCCGAGCATTACGGCGCCGAGGTGGGACGCGCCGGCGAGCCGCGGCACGGCGAGACCAGCAGCGTCGTGCACGACGGCGCCGGCGTCTTCGAAGGGATCGCGAGTCCGTTCACCGCGACTCGCTACCACTCGCTGACCGTCGTCGAAGCGTCCTGTCCGGACTCGCTTGAGATTTCCGCCCGCACCGTCGGCTCGGGCGCGGTGATGGGGCTGCGCTGCCGCGAGCTCGACGTGGAAGGGGTGCAGTTCCACCCGGAGGCGGTGCTGTCGCAAGACGGCCACCGCCTGCTGGGCAACTGGCTGCGCCGGACCGGCCGGCTGCGCTCGCGCGGCGCGGCGTAAGGGTCCGCATTGTCGTCGAGGCTGACGACGTCTCCGACTTTTGGCCGAGGTGAAGCGACGAGAACTCCGTCGCGCGACCGAGGCCCGCGCGTCCGGCGTCGGCTTGACTGTCCGGCATGCGCAAAAAACTCCTCATAGCCGCCGGCGCGGCAGCTGGGCTGATCGGCCTGACGGCCGTGCCTTATGCGGCGCTTGCCGAAAACACCGAACCCGCGTCGTCCGAATCCAAGGCCGACGTCGAGCTGCTGGAGCGCAAACTCGACGCGCTCCACGAGGCCGCCGGTCCGGCCTCCGTCGCCGTCGAGGTGAACGACGGCGACCAGGTCTGGACCGAGGCGCGCGGCGACCGCGACCCCGACAGCGGCACCCCGACGGAGCCGACCGACCGCGTCCGGGTCGCCAGCCTCACCAAGTCCATGGTCTCCACGGTGCTGCTGCAGCTGGTCGAAGAGGGCGAGCTGGAACTGGACGACCCCGTCGACGAATACCTGCCGGGCGTGCTGCCCTACGAAGAAACGATCACCGTGCGGCAGCTGCTCAACCACACCAGCGGGCTGCACGACTACTTCAAGTACATCTACAAGACGCTCGACGACGTCCGCGAAAAGCGCGAGCAGGAGTTCACCGTCGAGGAGATCATCGAGATCGGCACGCAGGAGCCGTTGTTGTTCGCCCCGGGCGAAGGCTTCTCCTACTCCAACACCGGCTACTACGTTCTGGGGCTGCTCGTCGAGGAGCTCACAGGCGACTCCTTGGACGCGCAGCTGCAGGAGCGGGTGTTCGACGTCGTCGGCATGGACGACACGTACGTGCCCACGGAGCCGACCATCGACGGGCCGCACCCGCACGCCTACTTCGCCACCGGCGACGACGCCGACCCGTACATCGACACCACGAAGCTGTCGCCGACCCAGATGTGGGCGGCCGGCGCGGTGGTCTCCAACCAGTCCGACGTCGACGACTTCTACCGGGCACACTCCGACGGAACCCTGTTGTCGCCGGAGATGCTGGAAGAGGCGCGCACGGTCAGCGACCCTTCGCTGGACCAGATGCCCTACGGCCTCGGGCTGACGCGATTCGACGTGCCGGACGGGTGCGAGGCGATGCCGGGCGGCCATGCCTGGGGCCACACTGGAGGCGGGCTCGGCTTCTCCACCTACTCGTTCCACTCGGCGGACGGCGAACGCCAGGTCAGCTTCACCTGGACGCTTGACGCGCAGGCCGTTTCCGACCATCCGGCGTACCAGGCCGCCTACGAACTCCTGCTCGCCGGAATGTGCGACCTGGACGCGGGCGACGGCGCCGTCGACGCGCAGTCGGCCGACCAGCTCGCGGACCTGATGCGAAACGAGACCGTCGTTCTGGATTAGGGCCTTCGCGCCGCAGAACTTTAATGTGAAGAGTTGAGGTAAGAGCCGCCGCCGGGCATGACACCCGGCGGCGGCTCGACCGTTGTCGAAGCCGTCACGTCCCGCGCAACGTCAAGACCGCCCCCAGTGCGGCGAACCAGATGACCGCGGCCGACGTCAGCAGCGGCCACGGCGGCTTCCACGGTGCGGGCCGGTCGCAGGCCAGAGAGCGGATGCGTCGCTGTACGCCGATCAAGAACCCCAGCCACGCCAGCGCCGTCAGCGCGGACACGGCGACCATCGGCGGCGAGACGCCCTGCTGCAGCGCAAGCCGGATCGCGAACACGCTCAAGATCGTGGCGGTCAGGGCGGTGCGCCGCCACGCCAGACGGGTGCGCTCGAACTGTGCGCCGACGCCGCGAATCGGCGCCGTCATGATTCGAACGCCCCCGACAGCACCGCGATCAGCAGTCCGACCGACCCGAAGCCCACGAACAGGGCGATCACCGTCGGGAACCGCGACGCGGGCAGGTCGCGCCCCAGCCGCATGGCGAGCTCGCAGCGCACCCAGTGGCCGACGGCGCGCAGCGCGCAGGCCGCGCCGAGTCCAAGCAGCGCGGCGGCGATCGTCTCCCGCAGCTGCGCGATCGCCAGCTCCGGCAGGAACTGGGCGACCACGATGCCGCCGCCGACCAGCGCCAGCGACGTGCGCAGCCAAGCCAGGAAGGTGCGCTCGTTGGCCAGCGAAAAGCGGTAGTCGGGCGTTTTGCCGGCTTCGTTCAGCTTGCGGGGGTCGACGGTCGCGCGAAGCACATTGACCTGCGGCTCTTCCTTGGCGTCGCTCACATGCCCAGTATGGCCGTGCCAGAAATGGCCGATCCTCTTGAACTGCCATGACCTGCGGCGGTACTGTCTGCGGGGACTCGTCGCCGACGTCGCGGACGGTGGCACTTTTTGGGGAGTTCATGTGGTCTGCGGACTGCGTAATGTCTTCCGCAGGACAAAACATCAACCATTAACTGGGAGACAGCAAGATGACTGACTTCGACGGTGACGGCGGCTACGACCTCAACGCCGACGGCATTGAAGACAACACCATGGACACCGGCGGCGACACCTACGTCGACACCGACTACGACGGCGTGGCCGACGGCGTGGT
>JBOGDN010000749.1:0-5446 GCA_050742995.1 Stackebrandtia sp.
GACCTGGACGCCGCGGCGGTGCGCGAGGCGATGACGGTGATCCGGGAGAACGGGGTGCAGGGCCTGACCGAGATGCGCGCCATGATCGACCTGCTGCGCGCCGACGGCGAGCCGCTCCCGGCGACGCCGCCGCGCCTGTCCGAGGTGGACGCACTCGTCGAGCGGATCGGGCGGCCGGTGCGCCTCGACGTCTCCGGCGACGTGGCGACGCTGCCGCCCGCGGTCGACCTCGCCGCCTACCGCATCGTGCAGGAATCGCTGACCAACGCCGCCAAGCACGGCGGCGCCGGAGCCGTCGACGTGGCGATCGACCGCCGCGACGACGAGATCGAGCTGACCGTGGACAGTCCCCTCGGCGACGACCGACCTTCCGAGCTGCCCGGCGCCGGCGCGGGCCTGACTGGCATGCGGGAACGCGCGACCATGCTCGGGGGCGGCTTCTGGGCGGGAGCGACCGAAACCGGCTGGCGAGTGCACGTCGTGATCCCCACAACCCATAAGGAGACCGCATGACGATCAGGGTGCTCGTCGTCGACGACCAGGAGGCCGTGCGCGCCGGGCTGGCGCTGATCCTCGACGGCGCTCCGGACGTCGAGGTGGTCGGCCAGGCCGCCGACGGCGAGGCCGCGCGCGACCTGGCCCGTCAGCTGCGTCCCGACGTGGTGGTGATGGACGTGCGCATGCCGCGCATGGACGGCATCACCGCCACCCGCGAACTCGCCGGAGTCGCCGACGTGCTGATCCTGACCACGTTCGACCTCGACGAGTACGTCTTCGGGGCGCTGCGCGCCGGCGCGGCCGGGTTCCTGCTCAAAAGCACCGACGCCGAATCCCTGATCCAGGCCGTGCGGCTGGTGTCCGCCGGCGACGGCATCGTGGCCCCGGCCGTGACGCGGCGGCTCATCTCGGCCTTTGCCGCGTCCAAGCCGCAGCAGCAGGCCGCGTCGCTCGACGATCTCACTCCGCGGGAACGCGAAGTTCTCGGATGCATCGGCAAGGGAATGTCCAACTCGGAGATATCGCGGCGGCTAAGTATGGCTGAGGCCACGACCAAAACCCACGTCAGCCGGATCTTCGCCAAGCTCGGCGTGCGCAACCGCGTCCAGGCCGCGATCCTGGCCCAGGAAGCCGAGGCGTGCGGAGTCGACCTGTTCGCGTAGGGCCGTAGGGTCTGGCGAAAACCGTCCGAAAAGCGACGGCGGCGCCGCCGAAGCGTCGCTACCCTCGAATACGTGGCCGAACCAACCGCGCGCGACAGCGCCGCCGAAGCGACCGCCGAGCGCCATTTCGGCGACCTCGCGCGCCCGCCCAGGCGACGGGCGCGCTCGGCGACGGCGTTCGTCGCGGTGCTGTCGCTGGCGGCCGTGACGGCTCTGCTGATCCAGGGCGCGTCGCGGGAGCCGGACGAGATCGACCCGGTCGCCCTCGCCAGGAGCATGAGCGTCGAGGCGGCGGCGAGCCTGGCTCAGAACATCCTGCCGGACGAATACGCCGGCCTCTCCCCGCGCGAAGCCGTGCGACGCGTCGCCGACGACCCCGCCGTGGCGATCGAACGGAGCCAAGCCGCGCCCTCGGCCGACGCCGACGATCCGATCGAGTCCGGGCTCGCCGGGCTGCTGTCCATCGGAGACGACGTCGACGACGCCGCCCGCGTCGTCTCCGAGGTGTACCGCGAGCTGTCCGACGCGGCGAGCGCCTGGATGACCGCCGTGTTCCCCGGCGTCGTCGGCAACCTCCCCGGCGCTCCCTACTCCGAGCGCATGGCCGCCAACGAGATCCGACTGACCGCCGCGGTCGCAGAGTCCGCGGAATGGCCGACCCCGCCGCGCCCCTGGACTCAGGACGTCGAACGCGCCCCCCGCGCGGACCTGGAACGGGCGGCCGACGAGAACATGGACCTGGTCTACTTCGACCAGCTGGCCAACTCCGGCAACGGATCGTGGGTCGAACTGGCGGGCGACCTGGACACCGCCGAACACGTGGCGGTGATCGTTCCCGGCGGCAGCGCGTACATCACCAGCGACAACTTCACCCGCTACTCGAAGCGGGCGCACAGCTTCGTCGACGCCTCCGACGGCGAGCTGGCCGTGCTGGTGTGGGCCGCCGCTTCGTTTCCCACCGGATGGGTCCAGGAGGCCAGCCCGTCGTGGGCCGAAGACGCCGCGCCGCAGCTGGTCGACTTCATGGACGACGTGCGCCGCCAAGTCGGCGACTCCGTCCCGCTGACGCTGGTCGGGCACTCATACGGCGGGGCCGTGGTGGGGCTGGCCGAAACGTACGAGCTGGACGCCGACCAGATCCTGCACGTCGCCAGCGCCGGCGCCGGGTACGGGGTGGACTCGCCGGGCGACTACACCCAGCCCTGCCGGACGCGCTACGCGATGATGGCGCCGGGCGACCCGGTCAGCTACGTGACGGGCATGCCGTACGGCGCGAGACTGGGACACGGCGTCGACTCCGTCGACCTGGAAGGGACGACGCGCCTGGACACCGGCTACCTGCCCGACGACCCCGAAGCCTACGACGACGTGGGCCGCACGCTGGGAGACCTGGGCGTCGCCGGCCACGAGATCGCCGGAGTGCACTCCCACAGCGAGGTTTTCGTCCCCGAGTCCGGCGCCTGGCGCAACATGCTCGCGGTCATGCTCGGCGAGCCGACCACTCTCGCCGGCGAACAGCCGTCCTTCTACGACGGCTGCCTGTAACGGCCCTCCCGCACGCGAGCGCCTGGCGCATGTGCGCCAGCCATGTAGCCTGCCGGTGTGGCAGATTTCGTGAAACTGGAGGTGGCCGACGGCGTTGCCGTCATTCGCCTCGATAGACCCCCTATGAACGCGCTCAGCACACAACTTCAGGAGGAGCTGCGCGAAGCGGCGGCCGCGGCCGACCGCGACGAGTCGGCGCGCGCCGTGATCGTCTACGGCGGCGAGAAGGTGTTCGCCGCCGGCGCGGACATCAAAGAGATGGCCGACATGACCTACACCGACATGTCGACAAGAGCACCCGACCTGTCCTCGGCCTTCGACGCGATCGCCCAGATCGGCAAGCCGGTCGTCGCCGCGATCACCGGATTCGCGCTCGGCGGCGGCTGCGAGCTGGCGCTGGCCTGCGACATCCGCATCTGCGCCGAGGACGCCAAACTCGGGCAGCCCGAGATCAAACTCGGACTGATACCGGGCGCGGGAGGCACTCAGCGGCTTCCTCGCCTGGTCGGCCCGGCAAAGGCCAAGGAGCTGATCTTCACCGGTCGCATGGTCGACGCCGCCGAAGCGCTGCGCATCGGCCTGGTCGACGAGGTGGTGCCCGCCGCGGAGGTGTTCGACGCGGCGCGGAGGTTCGTCGAGGTTTTTGTCTCCGGCCCTTCTAGGGCCCTCCGTGCGGCCAAACAGGCAGTCGACACCGGCATCGAGTTGGACCTGCCCGCCGGGCTGGCCTGGGAGACGCAGCTGTTCGCCGGGCTGTTCGCCACCGAGGACTCCAAAGAGGGCATGACGGCTTTCGCCCAAAAACGCAAACCGGGATTCACCGGCGAATGAGCACGTTCGAGGAGGTCGAGGCGGCGCGCAGCGACCCCAAGCGCGCCAACGTGCTCTACCACGACTGGGAAGCCGAGAGCTACGACGCGAAATGGTCGATCTCCTACGACCGGCGCTGCGTGGACTACGCGCGCGACCGGTTCGCGCTCGCGGCCGGGACGCGCGGCTGGCCGTACGAGCGCGCGCTCGAACTGGGCAGCGGCACCGGGTTTTTCCTGCTGAACCTCATACAGGCCGGCGTGGCCGAGCGCGGCGTCGTCACCGACATCTCTCCGAAGATGGTCGAGGTCGCCTGCGGCAACGCCGCGCGTCTCGGGCTGGACGTGGAGGGCCGGGTCGCCGACGCCGAGACCATCCCGCAAGACGACGACTCCGTGGACTTGGTGGTGGGTCACGCGGTGCTGCACCACATCCCGGACGTGGAGAAGGCGTTCGGCGAGGTGTTGCGGGTGCTCAAACCCGGAGGGCGATTCGTCTTCGCCGGCGACCCCACGCGCGTCGGCGACTTCTACGCCCGCAAGCTCGGGCAGCTGACGTGGTGGGCGACGACGAACGTCACCCGGCTGCCCGGTCTGTCCGGGTGGCGGCGTCCCCAGGCCGAACTGGACGAGTCCTCGGCGGCGGCCAGCCTCGAAGCCGTCGTCGACCTGCACACGTTCGTCCCCGGCGAACTTGCCGCCATGGCCGCTCGCGCCGGCGCGACGGACGTCCAGACGCGCACCGAGGAGCTCACCGCGGCCTTCCTGGGCTGGCCCGTGCGCACCTTCGAGGCGGCGGTGCCCGCCGACAAGCTCGGGTTCGGCTGGGCGAACTTCGCCTGCGGCGCCTGGAAGACGCTGTCGAAACTAGACTCGGGGCTTTCGCGGGTGCTGCCGCGCGACGTGTTCTACAACGTCTTGGTGACGGGAAGAAAATGTGGCGGCTGAAGCCGCGGTTTTGGCTCGATTACCTGCGCTGGCTGCTTTTGGCGGTGCGCAGGCCGTGGGTGCGCCGCCGCGGCATGGTCTATCTGGGACGACAGGTGGAGGCGTACGCGCGCCGCGGCCGCGGACGGCTGAGTCTGGGGCGCGGCGCGCACATCGGCAGCCACAGCGCGCTGCGCGCCCACGAGGGCAGCCTCTGGCTCGGCGACGACTGCGTCCTGGGCGCGCGCGTCACGATCAACGCCTACCTCGACGTGCACGTCGGCGACGCCACGCTCATCGCCGACGACGTGTACGTCATCGACTTCGACCACCGGGTCGACGACCCGTCGCGGCCGATCAAGGACCAGGGCATCGTCAAAGCCCCGGTGCGCATCGGCGCCGGCTGCTGGCTGGGCACGAAGGTCGTAGTGCTCAAGGGCGTGCGCATCGGCGACGGCGCGGTGATCGGCGCGGGCGCGGTGGTGACCAAGGACGTCCCCGCCGGAGCGATCGCCGCCGGAGTCCCCGCCCGCGTCGTGGGCTGGCGCACCCCGCCCGACAGCTGAGCCCGCGTCGGAAATCCGACACCTGTTCCACGCGACGGCGCCGAGCGAAGCTCGTTGGTCACGTTGACGTCGTCGACTGCCCTGGACAAATCCACAACATACCAATACCTTTACTTTATGGGTGGAAAAGTAAAGAGAAGTCGGAGACCAGGCGTGACGTGCGTATCCGCCAAACATCAAATCACCTTGCCGGTTGCCGCAATGCGGGAGGCCGGGCTCCACGTGGGCGACGAGCTGTTGATTCGCGCTGACGGCGACGGCCGGCTTGTCGTGGTGCGTGAGGAAAGCCGAATCGATCGGTGGGCCGGGGCGATTCCCGGTCTAGGCTCTGCCGCCGAGCTCGACGAGCTGCGGAACGAATGGGAAAGGTAGTCGTCGACAGCATCGTGTTGCTGGGGCTGCTGAATCCCGCCGACGCGTGACACGCAGCTGCCACAGC
>JBOGDN010000750.1:0-2985 GCA_050742995.1 Stackebrandtia sp.
GCGCCCACGGCGTGAGGTCGCCGTTGACCGGAAGCGGATGGCCCAGATCGGCGGCGTACTCGTTGAAGATGTTCACCAGGCTCTTGGGAAGCGGACGCACCTCCGGCGCGACCGAGAAACTCAGACCGACCGCGTGGCCGGGCGTGGGATACGGGTCCTGCCCGACGATGAGAACCCGCACCTCGTCGAAGGGCTGCGAGAACGCCCGCAACACGTTCTCGCCGGCGGGCAGATACGTTCTGCCCGCGGCGACCTCCTCGCGCAGGAACTCCCCCATCGCCGCGATCTGACCGGCCACAGGGGCCAGAGCCTTCGCCCAGCCTTTGTCGACTATCTCTTCCAACGGTCGCGTCACGCCTGCGACTCTAACGGAGGTTGCGGACGGGCAGGCATTGTCCTTCGCTCAAGGAGTCGACGCCCTAAGTGATCAAGAAGGCTGCGTCGTCAAGGTGTAGCCGGCGTCTCGCAGCGCCGCGGCCAGATGCGCGGCGTGGTCGGCGCCGCGGGTCTCCACCGAAAGCGCCACCGACACCTCGCCGACCGCCAAGTGCGGGTCCCAGCGTTGATGCATCACGTCGACGACGTTGCCGCCGCGCTCGGCGATCAACGCCAGCATGGAGGCGAGCTCCCCCGGGTGGTCGGAGCAGCGCACCGTGCATCGCATGTAGCGGCCGGAGGCGGCCAGCCCGTGTTCGATGAGACGCAGCAGCAGCAACGGGTCGATGTTGCCGCCCGACAACACCGCCACGGTCGGCCCAGGCGTGGCGACGGCGCCGGTCATCAGCGCCGAGACTCCCAGGGCGCCGGCCGGCTCGACCACGAGCTTGTTGCGCTCCAACAACATCAGCACGGCTTGAGATATGTCCTCGTCGGACACGGTCACGACGTCGTCGACGAGGTCGCGCACGTGCGGAAATGTCACGTCGCCGGGGCGGCCGACCTTGCAGCCGTCGGCGAGGGTCGCGTACGTCGGCAGCCGCACCGGACGTCCGGCCTTCAAGGACGGAGGGAAGGCCGCCGCGCCCGCGGCCTGCACGCCGACGACGGCGACGTCGGGGCGCAGCGCCTTCACCGCCACGGCGACGCCCGATATGAGTCCGCCGCCGCCGACTCCGGCGACGATGGTCTTCACCTCGGGGCACTGCTCGAGGATCTCAAGCGCCACGGTGCCCTGGCCGGCGATGACGTGGGGGTGGTCGAAGGGGTGGATGAACACCGCGCCGGTGCGTTCGGAGTATTCCCGGGCGGCGGCCAGCGCGTCGTCGATGGTCGCGCCGACCAGCTCCACCTGAGCGCCGTAGTCGCGGGTGGCCGCGACCTTCGGCAGCGGAGCGCCCTGCGGCATGAACACCACGGCCTTGGCGCCGAGCGCCGCGGCGGCCACCGCCACGCCCTGCGCGTGGTTGCCGGCGCTGGCGGCCACCACGCCCGCGGCGCGTTCGTCCGGGGACAGGCGGCTGATCCGCACGTAGGCCCCGCGCACCTTGTACGAGCCGGCGCGCTGCACGTTCTCGCACTTGTAGAAGACCGGCTCGGTCGGTCCGGTCAGGCCTCGGGCGGGTTCCAGCGGCGTGGTGCGCACGACCCCGGAGATCAGCTCTCGGGCCGCGCGCACCTCGTCAACGTTGACCAGCGACGTCATATCGGTGATCATGCCACCGCTCCCGACGCCGGGCGGGGTCGGACTTAGCCGGTGAACTGCTCCAGCTTGACGACGGTGACCTTCATCTCGGCGCCGGAGGGGGCGGCGTAGGTGACGGTGTCGCCCTCGGCGAGCCCCAGGATCGCCGCGCCGATGGCGGATTCAGGACTGTAGACGGTCAGGTCCGTGGTCGCGGCGATTTCGCGCGAGCCGAGCAGGAAGGTCTCGGTGTCGTCCGGGTCGTCGTCGAAGGAGACCGTCACCACGCTGCCCGCCACGACCTCGCGCGTCGTGGGAGCCTCCCCGACGTGGGCCTTGCGCAGGAAGTCCTCCAGATAGCGGATGCGGGCCTCGATCTTGCCCTGCTCTTCCTTGGCGGCATGATATCCGCCGTTTTCGCGCAGGTCGCCTTCTTCGCGCCGCGCGTTGATCTCGGCGGCGATGGCCGGGCGCGAGGCGATGTGCTCGTTCAACTCGGCGGTGAGCCGGTCGTAGGCTTCCTGGGACAGCCACGCGCCTGCGGGGTTGTTGGTCGTGGACACGTTCGCATCCTCCGGACGTATAAATAAAACTTCAATGGACTGATATTTGGTGTGCTCCGCCGAATCTCCGTTCGGGGAGCCGTTGACCAAGCCTTCGGTCGAAGCCGGCGAGTTTAACTCCGCCGGATAGCAGCGCTGCACTTCGCCGGTGACCGGTCTGGCCGTGGTCTCCAGTGTGAATTCCACCGTGACCTGCGACTCCGACTTCGGAATCGGCACCTCTGCGTGCCCGACTTCGGCGCCGTCGGCGGACCGGGCGCGGACGAGGCAGAAGACCTCCTCGCCCTCGGGTTTGTTCACCGCGAAGGTCACCTGCACCGACTGCTCTGACGTTTCGAACGCCAGCACCTCGCCGCTGTATTCCGCGCCGTACTGGTCGTACATCTTCGAGGCGACCACAACGCCGACCGCGACCGCTACGACGGCGCCGACGGCCACCAGCCACTTGGGCGGGCCTGACGTACCCTCGCGACGCCGACCGTAACGGCCAGGAGGAAACCGCGTGGCGCGTGTCTCGTCCATGGTCGTCGCCTTTTCGTCAGGTCTCGTCGTAGCTTTACGGAAGAATCGATTGTGACAGACCGTTGTCAAAGTCAGCCGCGCGCATCCGCGAACAGCGACCCGGCCGTTGGCCGAGGCGGGGGCGGTCTGCGGCCGTTGAGCGGTCAAAGCCCGATCAACCGACGATTTTGTCCTGCTGACTGTGAAGGTACCGACTGTGACAGAGAAATTGCGTCTGATGTGCGTGCACGCCCATCCCGACGACGAGTCGAGCAAGGGCGCAGCGACGACCGCGCGCTA
>JBOGDN010000751.1:0-19771 GCA_050742995.1 Stackebrandtia sp.
CCACCCGACGTTTATTACGCCTCGTTCGAGTAGGCGCCGTCCTCGATGATTTCGATCTCCTCCACGTGATTCACCTCCTCTGCGGCTGTCAGTCGGCGATCGCCGCGGCTGCGGCGATCGAGCATCAGTCGGCACTCGGGCATGTCGTCGCGCGCACGTCCAGTCCGGCGAGCAGGCAGGTCGACCCGCCGATCACCCCGTTGACCCGATAGAACTTCGTCTTGCCCGCGACCCGCTGTATCGCCCTCAGCAGCTGCCGTCCACTTGGGCTGATCACGGCCGTCATCGGTCCTGTCGGTTCGCCCGCCCGCACGGCCGCGCCGTGCAGGGTCATCGGCAGCGTGGCGCCCTCCCAGTTCACGCGGCCCGGCACGCCGGAGATCTGCTCGACGTACATGCCTTCGCTCGGCAGTCTCGCCAGATCGATCTGGCCGTCGCCGTCAGGCGCGAAGAACAGATTCGTCGCCGCGACGTGGACGCCGCTGCGCCAGTCGCCGCGGCGAGAGTTCCCGGTCGAGACCGAGACCGGCAAGCCGCTGAGCGCGGTGCGGAACCGGCCGTTCTCCACCACCACCGTGCGCTGCCCCGGTATTCCTTCGTCGTCGAACGGCGCGCTGGCGGGCCCTTCCGGCAAGACGCCGTCGTCGACGATCGTGAC
The DNA here is from genome assembly GCA_050742995.1 of Stackebrandtia sp. Classification (GTDB taxonomy): domain Bacteria; phylum Actinomycetota; class Actinomycetes; order Mycobacteriales; family Micromonosporaceae; genus Stackebrandtia. The sequence continues at coordinate 659 of JBOGDN010000751.1, forward strand.
GCTTGTGGAGCCGACGAGGTCGTCGCCGACCGGCCCCCGGCACAGTCCCGGGAACAGTCGGTTCAGCATCTGGGCGGCGGCAAGCGGACTCAACACGAGCCAATCCGGCTGGGATCCGGCCGCCGGCGTGCCGGACATCCGCCGTCGCGAATCCGAAAGCTCCGCAACGGCCGAATCGACGTCGACTCCGCTTGGACGCGTCGCCAGCGCCGAACCCTGGGCACGAGTTGAGTGTGGAGCGGTGGAGCGCAGATGCAGCTGGGTCTCGCTGCTGTGATAGCCGCCGTGACGTCCGGTGGAATCTACAAGCATCGTCGAGCGAACGGTGTCGGCAACGGTGATCGCGACGTCCGCGACCGCCTCGGCCGCCTGCGACCACAGGCGGCTCAACCCGTCGCCGTCTGGCGTCCGGTGTTGTTCCGGCAGTGCGGTCGCCAATGGCGGAAGCGCGTCGTACGCGACAGAAGCGGACCTGGCGACGTCGCGAAGCAGTCGGGCCATACCTCGCGCCGTCTCAAGGCCGGCGGGGCTGAGATCGGCGGTGACCGACGCGCCGCAACGTTCGTCTCGGACGGAGCGCAGCTCCGCCTGCCAGTGGTCGCTGATCCGCACCCGCGCGTCGGGCGCGTCGACGACCTGACGGGTGGACACGCGTCGCGCGAACACCTCGACGACCTCGCCGCACTGCGTGTCGGCGACGAATCCGCGCAGCAGTTCGGGGAGTCCAGCTTCATCCATAATGCTCACTGCTACCCGTGCACGGCCAGTCGCGGCAGCCGCAGCGCCGGCGTGGAGCCGGACACCGGCAGCCACGTTCCGCCACGTCCGCACATCGAGTGGTGCGGTTCTGAACGAGTTCCTATCGCGTCCAGATTCGCGAAGTCGGAGAGGTTTCCATACACGGTGAACGCGCCTCGGTGATCGCCAAGGACGCCTCGCGTGACGTCGCGGGCCTTGGCCACCCGCATGATGAATTCACCGTCGTCGACGCGGGCTTCGCCGCTGTCCACCCTCTCCACGAGCAATCCGTCCGCGGCGTCGGCGATCATGGCGTCGAGGTCGTCCTCGCCCGCCTCGACCGCGGTGTGCCGAAGCCGGGACTCCGGGGGACGGCGATGGCTGCCGCGACGGCCGTGCCCGGTGGAGCCGGAGTGTTCAAGCCGCTCGGCGCCGAGGCAGTCCGTGACCAGTCCAATCGCCGCCCCCGATTCCACAAGGGGAGTCCGACGCAGCGGTACGCCTTCTTCGTCGATGCGTGCGACGCTCCACGCTCCGGCGGCGTGTGCGTCGTCGGCGATGGCGAGCTCTGGATGGGTGAACCGATTTCCTCTGTCACGCCACAGAGCGGAGCCGCGGATCGCCGCGTCCGCTTCCAGGGCGTGCCCGATCACCTCGTGAATCAGCACCCCGGCGGCTCTGGGGGCGAAGATCACCGTTCGCGGCCCGGAGCGCGGCGGTCGCGCTTGCCGCAGCTGGGCCGCCTGGTCGGCAGCCGTCAGCGCGATCCGACGACCGGTCTCGGCGGTCAGATCCGCAAGCGACGCCGACGCCGCGCTGGCGAATCCTCGGACCGCGCCGGAATACGCACGTGCGGTGACGTGAATGGTCAGGCACTGATCGTCGTCTACTCGGCCGTCTGAACAGCTCACCGCGAACTGGCGCGACTGAATACGTACGGTGCAGCGTCCCCCGTCGACGGGACTGCCGCAAATGGCGTCGTCAAATCCGGCCAGCACCTCGCCCGCGCCTCTGACCGCGGCCAGCCGATCGACAGTCATGGGTTCGGCCGAGCTCAGCCACTGTATTCGGTCGCGTCCCCCGTCGATCAGGTCGCGTACTTGCGGATCGGCGTCGACGACCGGCGTCAGGGGCGACAGATTTCCGGGCTCGAATGTGAACGCCTGAAACAGGTCCTGCGAGTCGCGTCTGGTCCGTACGGCGACGCCGTTGCTCTCATGATGGAGAAACCGGGTCTGGCTGTTCTTGGACTCCGCACGCAGTTCAAACGACCGTTCCCAGTAGACGTCGCCGCGTGGGCGGTGTCCGGAGCCGACGGTCCACGCGGACCGTTTGGAGGCAACCGTGCCCATGACGTCCGGCCTCCTTTCGCGGGACCACGATCAGCGGCTTTTGAATGCTTTCATCCAATCTCTGATCAGGAGAAACGCCGCACTCGTCAGTTCGATGTAGACGCGAGTTCGAATTACGGCACCTACGGTAAGCGGGACGCGGGTCAGGGGCAATCACACGTTTGAGGGGTAACCGCGGCCCAACCCCTCAAACGTGTGATTGTCGCTCGCCTGTACCCCGCTTACGGTTGACGCCGTATTTCGGATCGAAAGAAGTCGGGAGTTGATCGTCATTTCTGAATTGCATAACTCCCACGTGGATTCTTCCGTCCGCGGCGCCGTATACCGTGACTTCAACGAATGTTACGAACCGATTCTGCGCTGTGTGTACGACCATCCAGAACACATAGTCACGGCTCGCGGATACGACAGCCGAGAAGTGACGGGAAGTTCCTTCACCCTTGAGAATCCGCAGAACAGATTCTACTTTTCGCCGGTGCGCCGGGCAAATATCGTGTTCAACTACGCGGAAGCTCTCTGGTATCTGAGCGGCCGAGACGACGCCGCATATCTGCACTACTACGCACCCGCCATCGGCCAGTTCACCGGGGGCCGGGAACGGCTCACCGGAACCGCGTACGGCCCGCGTATATTCGGCATCGACGGCGACCAGCCGAGCCAGTGGGAGCGGGTGGCCGACGCGTTGCGCGAAGATCCCCAGTCCCGTCGCGCGGTGATCCAGATCTTCTCCGGCTCAGAGTCGCTGAACATCGGCAACGCCGACGTCTCGTGCACGCTGTCCCTGCAGTTCCTGATCCGAGACGGAGCGCTGGACGCGATCACGTACATGCGCGCCAACGACGCGTACCGCGGCATGGTCAGCGACGTGTTCTCCTTCACGCTGCTTCAGGAGATCATGGCGGCGGAACTGGGCGTCCAGGTTGGTCGCTACCACCACCACGTCGGCTCGCTTCACATATACGCCCGCGATTACGACATGGCCGCACAGCTTCTCGACTTTCCGATCACTCCATACAACGTGGAGTTCCCTGTCGTCGACCCGCGAAGCAACGTCCGGGCCGACATAGAGATTGTGCGGAAAATCGAGAGCCAACTGCGTTCGGATCGGCAGCGCCTCGGCGACGACGATGTTCGAGGCCTCGGACTCACCGCGTATTGGTCTGACGTCGTCCGGCTCTTCGAGTGCTACCGACGCGTCAAGCAAGGCGAGCAGCAGGACGAGCGGCTTGTCCTCAGTTTGCCGAAGGCGTTGCGGCTTGCTTTGGCGCATCGCTGGCCACGGCACTTTCCATTCGTCGACGAGATCGCGGGGTGAGGCCGATGAGCCGCAAACGGATCTACCTGGCGGCCGCGATCGCGGCCGGACGAGACTTCGCCGGCGCCTACGAGATGATCGCGAAGGTCATCGCGGACGAAGACGGCTTGCTGCTGACGCCTCAGGTGCTCCACCCTGAGGAGACAGACGGCCATCTTGACGACGCCGCGATCTACGCTCGCGACGTCGCCGACCTCGCCACGGCCGACGCGCTCGTCGCCGAAGTAAGCGTGCCAAGCCTCGGAGTCGGTTTCGAAATCTCCCGCGCCGTCAATCTCGGCCATCCGATTCTCGCGCTGTGCAGCGGAACGCGCTCCAGTCGGCTCTCCTCAATGGTCGCGGGTTGTCCGGATCTGAGCCTCGCGATCTACCACGACAGAGGCGAACTCGAGCTGGCGGTGCGGACGTTCATGGAAGGGCTGCGGTAACGCTCATGCCGATCGCCGCATCCTGCCTGACCGTCGCTTCCGCGGACCCGACGGGCGGCGCGGGCGTCCAGGCCGACCTGCGGGTGTTCGCCGCCGCCGGCTGCTTCGGCATGGCGGTCGTTCCGCTGGCAACCGCCCAAACCGGTCAGTGGTCGGGCGGGACGGCTCACCTACCCGAAGAGCTTGTGCTGCAACAGCTTTCGTGTGTGCGGACGGCGCACAGACTCGACGCGGTCAAGCTTGGGTCGCTGTCCATCCCCGTCGCCGTCGCCGTCGAGATACGACGGATGTGCGCGGAGGAAAACCTGCCCCTCGTGGTGGATCCGGTGCTGGTCTCGGCGAGCGGCTCCGAACTCTGCTCGATCGCGCAGGCCGTGACGACCCTGGAGGTTCTACGCGGGTCGATCACCCTGTTGACGCCGAACCCGTATGAGGCGACGCGTCTGGCCGGTCACGTGAACCGCGAGGTGCGCGATCGGCGGGACAGCGCCCGAACCGTCGGCGACTGGCTCGACGCCGCCGTCGTGGTGACAAGCGGCGGCGACTCCGAGGGAATAGACGTGCTCTACTCCTGCGGCACGCACCGGGAGCTGCTGCCGACCGAGCCGCCCCTGGAGGCGGACTTCGTACACGGCGCCGGCTGCACCTACTCGGCCGCGGTCACCGCCATGACGGCCCGCGGAGCGGAACTCTCGGCCGCCGTCGCGGCGGCGAAACGCGCGACAGAGGCTTCCGTCCACGCCGGATTTCAGTTCCGGAACGGCGTGCGCGTGCCCTTCGTCTCCGAGGCGTGCTTTCTAGACGTGGAGGCCCCGGTTGTTTAGCGGCGTCATTTTCGATCTCGACGGCACTCTCGCCGACACCGACACACTGTGGACCCGAGCCAAAGCCTCCGTGCTGGAGGAATACGGCTGCTCGGCGCGGGATCACCGGGTGGACGTCTACGGCGGCTCGCTGAGAGCGACCGCACTGGCGCTGGCCGCCGCCGTCGGAACGACCGACGCGGCTGCCATAGAGAAGCGACTGCTGGATCGACTGATCGCCGAGGTGGACGAATCGAGCGTGCGCGTCGCCGACGGCGCCCGCGAGTTGACGGCCTCGCTTCGGGAAACCGGCGTTGCGGTCGGAGTGGCTTCCAATTGTCCATCCATATTGATGTCAAGCATTTTGGCGCTGATCGGAATCGACGTTCCGGTAGCTGTAGGCATCGACGCCACGCTGCGGCCGAAACCCCGTCCAGACGTATACCTGCGGGCGTGTCGGCGCTTGGCGCTGCGGCCGGAGCAGGCCGTCGCGGTCGAGGACTCGGACATCGGCGCTGCCGCGGCGCTGTCGGCCGGCCTGCGCGTCGTCGCCGTCGGCGACCGGATCAGACGCGCGGTCCAATGGCGAATCCCGAACTTGGCGGTCCCGTTTCCAGTCCCAAGGGGAGCGAACGCTTATGGCACGTGAACCTCTGCAAGTGCTGGTGCTCTTGTTTCGGGACACAGACGACGGTCTGGACTACGCGGTTTTCCAGCGCGAGGACGACGGCGCGTGGCAAGGCGTCGCCGGCGGGGCTGAAGCGGGCGAGACGGCCGCCGACGCCGCCTTCCGCGAAACGGCCGAAGAAGCCGGTCTGCGCGGCCGGCTGTTTCGTCTCGACTGCTTTGACACGGTGCCCGCGCGGTGTTTTGCCGACAGGACTTCCTGGGCGGAGGGGACATTCGTCGTCCCGCAGCATTTCTTCGCAATGGACGTCAGCGCATGCGGCGACGTCGTGCTGTCTGACGAGCATGCCGAATTCCGCTGGCTGCCGTTCGACGAAGCACACCGTCTACTTCGCTATGACAGCAACAAGACCGCGCTTGAAGAACTGAACGAACGCCTTCACACCGGTTGGCTGGGACATGATCGCGAGGTCGGATTGTGAACTTCACGGAGACCCTCGTAAACGACGAGGCCTGGAAAGCGTATCGCCACCATGAGTGGATCGAGCGATTGGCCGACGGCACGCTGCGCCAGGAGCAATTCGTGTTCTTCCACGAATTCGACACGTCGTTCAGCGCAGACATGCACCGGACGCTTGCCGTCGGCATCTCGAAAGCGCCGGCGGGCTGCGACTGGGCGCGCGCCGCGACATACATCCTCTACGACTCCTTTATCGCGGACAAGCAGAAGTCCAAGGCAGAACTGCTCGAGCGAATCGGGGCGCCGCGCGACGTGGCGATAGATCGGTCGCGACGCGGCCTCAGCCGCGACGCCTACGCCAATCATCTCCTGCGAGTCGCATGGGAACATCCGATCGGCGTCATCGCGGCGGCCCTGTTGCCGTGCGCGATGTTCACGAACATCATCGGCGAGAGATTCGCCGACGACCCTCCGGCGTCTGGTCCGGAAATCGCGGCGTGGGCCAGAGCCTATGTCAATCCGAGAGATATGGCGATCACGGAACGCCACAAAGAAATGATGAATTCATACGCGGACGAGGCGGGCCGTCATGGTCGCGCCGCAATGCGTCATGAGTTCACCCGGAGCGTCGATTATCAAATTCGTGTATTCGACGCAGCACTCAGGACATCTGACAACTTCACAGGAGACGACTGAATATGTTGGTCGAGACACAATCCGCCGTCAACCCGCTGTCCAAGCATATTCGCGCGGACCTGCCCGGGCGATTCAACGAACTCGACGTGCTGCGCCGTGAATGGCAACGAGTGATCGGCATGCTGAACGGCGAGGTTCTGCCTCCCTATGAGGTTCTCATCCACCCGTCCAGCGGCTGCAACCTCCGCTGCGCCTGGTGCATCGGCGACCACGTGCCCATCGAGATCTGGGACGACTCGCAGTCCGAGCCGACAATGCTCGACGCGGCCAAGACGGCCCACGAGACCCTCGAGAACGTGCTCGCCGATCCCGAGGCGATGCTCAGCGTGCTGCGAGGCATAGTCGACTACCGCAAAACCGACTCCTCCGGAACCGAGTTCACAGTGGAGGCCGTCTCGTTCTCCGGTCTCATCGGCGAGCCGCTGATGTCGAAGGTCGCGGTCACCGAGGCCCTCCACTTCCTGGCGGACAACGGACGCCGCGCCGGCCTGTTCACCAACGGCGTCCTGATGGACGCGGCGGTGCGCGAGGCGCTGGTGAGATCCGCCTACGTGCATCTCAGTCTCGACGCCGGCTCCGAAGACTCCTACGCGCTGCTGAAGTTCCAGGGACGGTCGTCGGGTCGCCGCAAATTCTCGTCCGCGCTCGAGAACCTGAGCCAACTGGCGGTCCTGCGGGCCAACGCCCCCGACTCCCAGCTCGCCCTCAACTCCTCTTTTATCCTCTACCCCGAGAATTACCACGAGGTCTACGAGGCGGCTCGCCTGCTCAAGGACTCGGGCGTCGACACCATGCGGCTCAAGCGCGACATCAGCGGCGAGCGCCTGCTCGACGACAACCAGGCGCAGCACGTTCAGGACTTGGTCGCCAAGATCAAGAGCGATCTCGTCGACGAGGACTTCCATCTGGTCGAGATACACCAGATGGGCCTGCCGCCGGATCTCACCCGTCACTTTTCCGCGTGCCGCATCACCCGGCTGATGGCGGCCATCGGTTCCGACGGGCACCTGTATCCCTGCAACTACCACCCGCGCCCCGGCGGCGCCCAGTACGGCAGCGCGGTCGGCGAGCAGTTCGCCGCCGTGTGGGAAGGTCAGACCAGAGCGAGCCTGATGACTCAGCTGCCGCAAATCTGCCCCAGCGTCTGCGACCCCTTCAAGAATCGCGCCAACACTCTGCTGGAAACCGCGGAGGACGTGGCACGACAGGAGAGCGCCGAGCAGCTCTACGAGTACGTCAACGAGCTGGTCGAAGCCAAGGCCTACGGGTCAGATCGCGACAGCTTCTCCGCGCTGGTTCCGGTCCCGGACGACGCTGCGGCGGCCGGCTCCGGAACATTTCTCGGCACGCCGACGCTGCGCGGTCCATCCACCCCGGACGAAGGCGGATCCTCGTGTGGAGGGAGCTAGACCCGGCGGCCGTCTCGCGCGTCGTAGTGGTGGGCTGCAGCGGATCTGGCAAGTCGATCCTGTCGCGCGCTCTGGCACGCCGAATAGACGCCGAGCATGTCGAGCTGGACGGGATTTACAACCTCGCGAATTGGCGTGAGCGTGACCGCGGAGAGATGGAACGCGTCGTCAAAGAACGGATACAGGCACCCCGCTGGGTCGTCGACGGCAACTACAACTGGCTTGCCGAAACGGTCTGGCCGCTGGCCGACGTCGTCCTCTTCCTCGACCCGGGCCGCGGCACGGTCATGCGTCGGATAGCCCTCCGGAGCGTCGCTCGAGTGATCACACGCCGCCGATTGTGGAACGGCAACCGCGAGCGGTGGTCGTCGCTGCTGAGCGGGGACCCGGCGAAATCGATCATCGTCTGGGCTTGGCGCAGGCACCCGCACTACCGCCGCCTGTATCGCGAAATGATGAGCGAGCCTTCCGGATCGAAGATCGTCCACTTTACTTCGCCCACGGCAGTGCGCGAATTCGTCCGCGCCGTCCCGGCTGCCGCGAACGGCGGCGCCGGGTGAACCCTCTCCAAACACTGCGTCCGGTCGCCGAGATCGAGTTTGCCGCGGCTTCGAAGGCGGCTCTCGTCCCGGAAGCCGAAGCCGTCGGCGCTCGAGCTGCGGAACTGGTCCACGCGGAAGGAGTATGCAAGATAGACACCGGAAGCCTGGGACTGCCGCACGACCAGACCGCGTCGCTCGCCGCGGCGATCTTCGAGAGTTTCGCCGCGCGCCTCGATCAACTGCTCGGGGTCGGGTTTGAGACGACGTGGAAGCAACAGCATCTAGTGGTCGACGCTTCGGACCCCGACCGTCGGATCTTGTTGCCGCACCATGACGGCGGCAGCGTGACCAAACTGGAAACCGCCGAGCGGCCGCTGTCCGAGCCGGGTCGGCGGCGAAAGGCGTACGCCGCGTTCATCGTGGTCGAGGCGGGCCTGAACCCGGACGCCGTCACGGTTTTCTATCCGCTGCTGCCTCTGGTCGAAGCGGTCTGCGGCCGCGGCGAACCGCGCGGCGGGCTCGCTTGGTACAACGAAACCCTTGCGAACCTGGCAGAGTTCACACAGGACATCGGGATCGGCGGCCGCTATCTGACGCTGCCCACGCTGCTGGGCGTGCGTTCCCGGACCTCCGTCGTCGTCGACCGAAGCGACGGGCACAACGATCTCACCCCCGAGGAGCTGGCGCTGGCGCCCGAGCTGCTTCGGCTGCGCGGCAGCTGCCCGTGCGGCACATGTCCGGGAGAGGTCGCCCGCGTGTTCTGCCGGGATCTGCACGACGCGCTGGGGCTGACGCTTTCACAGCTGCACCGTGAATTCGGGAGCGGTCTTGCGGCGGCCGCCGGGGACTTGGTGCTGTGGAACAACGTGTTCTTGCAGCACGGGGCGATCGGCGGCGGCAAAGGTCGGACATTGCGGCACGGATACCTCACGTCTCCCTATGACGCGCGGTATTCCCGCTGGCTGGATCGGATGTGGCGGCACTGTTGGCGCGATTCGACCGATCGCGCCACGTCGACGGTCAAGGTATAAGGAGAAGACAATATGCACTCAATCGGCGAGATTCCCGGCGCCCGCGCCCTCTTCGTCCACCCGGACAATGTGGAGCATGTGCGAGAACGGCTGAACGCGAGCGTGGCGGTCATCGCCCGTCCAGACGCCTTCATGGCCCGCACCGATCCGATTCAACTGATCGTCGAGACGGAAAGCGGCGTCCACACCCGCTGCTACCTCGCAAGGCACGGCGACGAGGAATTCCTGCTCGTCTACGGCCGCGTAGACCGCAAGCGGCAGACCAGCGGCGGGCTGGACTACCGCCTGACCCAGCGAGTTCTGGATTTTCTCGGCATAGACGTGCTCGTGGGCACTTTCATCGTCGGTTCGGTGCAGCCGGACGCCGTGGCCGGCGAGGTCGTGGTGCCCTCGGATTTGGTGGGAATCGGACAGCACGCGCAGTCTCTCGCGGTCGACGGAACCCACGGCTTCCGCACGGTCGACATGTACTGGCCATTTTGCACGCCGACACGAGATGTGCTCGTGGACGCGAGGTACGGCAGCGCGGCCGCCGCCCCTCAGCGATGCGTCTACGGAACCTTCCACGGCTGGCCGAGGATCGAAACCGCCGCGGAACTCGAGCTTTACGCTCGCCAGGGTTTCGACGTGATAGGGCAGACGCTCGACCCCGAAGCCACTTTGGCCAAAGAGTCCGGTATGCACTACGCGGCCATGGCCGTGCCGGTGGACGACGCGGCCATCAGGTCTCAGCTGATGGAGGGCGCCGCCGAGGCGCGATCGACGATCAACGATCTGGTGTCCGGCGGACGGACCCGCATGTTCGACGTGTTTCTCGAGGCCCTGCCCCGGCTGGCGAAGGTGGCGGGCGGCGCCGGTCAGTGCGACTGCCGGGAACAGGCGGAGCGACGCCAGGCCAGGTCCGAGCACATGTACTACCGCCCCAGTCATTTGTGCGTCGATTGGCGACGGTAGTGCGCGACTTTGATCTAGTCGTCTGCACGCCGGGCGTCCCGGCGGAGCGGGAGTTCTGGTCGGCACTCGTCGGCCGCGCCGCAGGGCCGGACGGCCGCGTCGTCGCCGAGGCGACCTGGCCCGGAGGCGACGTCGCCGATCTGCTCGCGGACATCCGGACGTTGCGCCGCCGGCACGAGAGCGAACACCTGCTGCTGACGGCGCGACTGGACGACGAGACCTCGATCGCCGTGCTGCGGGAGGTCTACCGCGACCGGCTGTGGCAAATCGACGTGGCGGGGAACGAGTCGCGGTCGGGGGCCCGGCCTCCCGGCGACGTCGTCGTCGGCTCCGGCGATCCGCTGGGGTGCGCCGTGCTCGACCGGTTCGTGCGCATGGCGTTCTGCGGCGGTTCGGGCAGCCCCGATATGGACGAACAGAGCATGTATTTCGCGGCCGGCGCCGCATTGCGGTCGGCGGCGATGCGGGGACAGGCCGGCGCGGCGATCTGCGACGCGACCGGCGATCTCATCGCCGTCGGCACGAACGAAGCGCCGAAGGCGGGCGGCGGCCAGTACTGGACGGGCGACGCCGTCGACGGCCGAGACAGCGCGAAATTCGGCTTCGACTTCGCCACGTCCGAGCGTCGCAGGGATTTCGACAGCGTCCTGGACTGGCTCGTCGACATAGACAAGTTGAGCCTTGTGGAACGTGAGGAGGCGAGTTCGCTGGCAAGACGCCGCCCGCCCGGGGTCAAGCTTCCCCGAGTGCTTCGCGGCGAGGCGCGGGGACGCGTGGTCCACGCCGAGGAGTCGGCGCTGTTGTCCGCGGCGCGGCGGGGCGTCGCGGTCGACGGCGGCCGCGCCTTCGTCACACAGATCCCCTGCCACCTTTGCCTGCGGCACATGGTCATGGCCGGCGTCTCGTCTGTTCGGTACCTGCAGTGCGGAGATCCGTCGGAGCTCCTGTACCGGCACGACGACGCGGTCTCCTGGAACAGCCGGCACGCCGACGGGCTCGTGTCGTTGGCCCCGTTCGCCGGAATCGCGCCGCGCGGCTACCCGCGGCTGTTCGCTTGCGACGCGTCGCGGAACACGACCATGCGCGACTGGTCTCCGCTGCTGGAGGACGCGATCTGCGAGGGCTCTCGATGAGGTCGGTCGATTCAGCCGTGGACGCGGCGCTCCGGGACGGCCTCGGCGCGCGTCGGGCTCTGACGATGTCCTGGGATCCGATTCGGATCACGGTGAGCTCGTCGGACGCCGACCTTTTGCGTGCGGTGCGCACTCGATACGCCCGACATCTCACGACGTCTGAGCCCGGACCCGGACGAGGCGACGTCGTATGCGTCGTCGACTCGGCTCTGTACGCGCGCCTTGCCGAGTCCCACGCCGACTCGGCGACGGTCGCCGAGGTCGACGACGGCGGCCGGGCGGCCGTCGTCCGTGACGGCGCCAGACACGTCGTCGTGGCGAATCACGGCGGTCCCGCGGCGGCGGTTCTCGTGACGCGTCTGGTGCGGGCGAAGGCATACGCCGATCTGTACGGCGCCGGTTGGCTGCCGCTGCACGCAAGCAGCGTGGTCGACGGCGCCGGCAACGCGATAGTCCTAGTCGGACCGAGGATGTCCGGCAAGACCTCTCTCCTGCTGTCGCTGCTCGACGCCGACGCGGGCAGTCTGCTGTCAAACGACTCCCTGTTCGTACAGCCGCACGGCAGCACGCTCGTCAGCCGCGCGCTGCCGGTGTCGCTGGGCATCCGCGACGACGTCATGCGGATCTACCCGCAGCTGAAAGATCTCTCCGACGACCTCGGCAAGATCCATGTGGACAACACTCGACAGCCGCACGGCCCGCACGACCGCGTGTACGCCGGGCCCGACCTGGTGGCCGCCGCGTTCGGCGCCGAACTCGCGCGCACCGGCAAGGTCAAGGCCGTCGTCGCCGTCAGCTACGTTCCGGAGCCGGACGCATTTGAGATGGCTCGGGTCGACGACGCGACAGCGGCGGAGACGGTGGAGACGTCCAGACTGGATCGTCAAACGTCATGGGCTTCCGAGTGGCTCGACGTGCCGGCCGCGCATGCGGCCGGGCGACGCCGAAGCGGCTTGGCCGTGCGCGAACTCGACGTCGGCTTCTTTCGACTGCGCTTCGGGGCAGGCGCCCGGTCGCAGGCGACGGCAGAACTGTTGGAGTTGCTTTGAGCAGTCGGCTATCCAGGGTGACAGTGCTCGGCGGCACGCGATTCATAGGACGTGCCGTCGTCGCCGAGCTGCTCCGCACGGGGCATCAGGTACAGCTGGTCCACCGCGGCGATCGGGGCTGTCACCTGTTTCCCGAGGCGGCGCACATTCACTCCCGCCGAGCTGAACTCGCCGATCACGCGCGATCTGTACGCGCTTTCAAGCCCGACGTCGTGGTCGACGTCAACGGGATGACGGCCTCCGACGTTTCGGAGGCGGCGCCGGTGTTCGCCGGGGCGGAAAGATTCGTCGTCATCTCCAGCTGCGACGTCTACGAGGCCTACCTGGGCTACCGCACCGGCGTCCATGTGCAGGACGGCGACGTCGACGAGCGCAGCGCCCTGCGAACGCGGCGGCGAATCTTCACCGCCGCCGTGCCCGGTCGGCCGGATTACGACAAGCTCGACGTCGAAGCCGCCTGGAGCGACTATCCGGCGGTGATTCTTCGCCCGACCGCGGTCTACGGTCCACACGACTACCTGCGTCGCGAGGGATTTATCCTTGACCGCGTTCTCGCGGGTCGGCGGAAGATTCCATTCGGGAAGGGGGATTTGCGCTATACGCGAGTCTCCTCGGCGGACCTGGCCGCCTGCGTCCGCATGGCGGCGACGTCCGACCGAGAACTTCGCGGCGAGGTCTTCAACGTCGCCGAGGCGACTACGTTGTCGACACGCGCATGGGCGGAGACGATCGGCGACGCGATCGACGCCGACATAGAACTCGTCCCAGTCCCCGACGACCTGCTGCCGTCCGACTTGCGCCTGAGCGCGTCTTATCGCCAGCACCTGACGATCAGCGCCGACAAGGCGCGACGGGTGCTCGGCTGGTCGGCGACGCACGTCGCCGATCGGATCAAAGAGTCGGTCCAGTGGCATGCCGGTCAACCGGCGACGCGGGCGTCTTTCGCAGACGACGACACGGCGATGCGAGAGGGGCGTCGCGGCGCCCGGACGTAGACATATTTCAGCTCTCAAAGGAGAAATCTACATGCGACAGCCATACACCGTGCTGGTGTTCCCTTTCCGGATGACGACCGCCGGTCCCGAATACGCGATCTTCCGGCGCTCTGACGACTCGAATTGGCAAAGTGTGAGCGGAGGCGTGGAGGACGACGAGGATCTGGCCGCGGCCGCGCGTCGGGAGACCGCCGAAGAAGCCGGGTTGTCCGACGCGAATCCGATGTACAAGCTGGACATGGTCAGCGGCGTCGAGAAGACGTGCTTCTCCGCGAGCAAGCACTGGCCAGACCAGCTGTACATCGTGCCCAAACACTTCTTCGCCATGGAAGTCGGCCCAGAAACGTCGGTCGAACTCTCGCACGAGCACCACGAGTTTCGGTGGCTCACGTACGACCAGGCGTATGCCGCCCTTCGGTACGACGACGACAAGACCGCCCTGTGGGAGCTCAACGCTCGCATACACGCCGACAACCTGCCCGGAGCCGTACAGTGACCATGCTGGAGGTTCCGCGTGTCGGCCTCGTCAGCCAGAGTCCGCGCATCAGCGCGCGGGCGCGGTCCGCCCTAGCCGAATTCGCCGAGGTCGCAGGACCGGACCCGGACCATCCCACGCTCCACTGCGTCGTCGACGCGGGTTTGTTCCACGCCTGTCGCGGACAGGCCGGCCGCCGCGGGACGGGCATAGAGCTGCGGAGGGCGGGGAGCGGGTCGACCGCCGGCGAGGCGATCGCGGTCGACGACCGCGACGGGCGCCACACGCTCGTGCTGACCGCGCTCGACGCCGCCGCCCACGTGCTTGTGGAACGTGAGTTGCGGATGCTGCTGGCCAGACGGCTCCTGGCGGACGGATGGCTGCCGCTTCACGCCGCCGCGGTCGTCACCGCCGACAACACCGCGGTGCTGCTGATGGGGCCGAAGCGGGCCGGCAAGACGACAGCCCTCCTCAGTCTGCTTCGCGCCGGCGCCGGACGGCTGATGACCAACGACAAGCTCTTCGTCCGCTGCCGTCGGGGTCGTCTGATCGCGCGTGCGCTGCCGGTGGCGGCTCGCATTCGCGGGACAACCGTCACGCAGTTCCCCGAACTGGAGCCGCTGTGGTCCAGTCGCGCACAACTGCACGTCGACAACGTCCGCGTAGGGGCCGAACCGGGCGCCGCGGAGCTGCTTGTTCCGGTTCATCCGCTGGCAAAGGCGTTTCGCGCTTCGGTCGGGGCGTGGGGGGAGGTCGACATGGTGTTCGCCCTGCGTTTCGATCCCGACCGGACGCGGTCGGCGCTGAAACCGCTCGACTGGACGACCCTTGACGAGATGTTCGCACGCGAGCGACTCGACGCGAACAGCATCTGGAGGCGAAGCTGGCTGGGCGACTGGAAACCCGGCGTCGACCCGGACAACGAACGGCTCATCCGCGAGGCCTTCGCCAGCCAGCCGGGTTATGAGCTGACCACGGCCCCGGACGACGGCGAACTTCTCCTGTCGAGCCTCTGTCGATCGACAGTCGGCGGCTGGGCCGCGACCCCATGATCAGGTCGGCTGAGACTCGGCTGCGGCGGAACCCCCACACCCTGCTGATTCCCGGGCCCGTCAACGTCAGCGAACGCGTCCGCGGCGCCGCGAGCCGAGCCGACGTCGGTCATCGGGAGGCCGAATCCCTCTCGGTGCTTCAGGAAGTGCGGCAGAAAGCGACCGGCGTCTTCGGCGGTGGAGCGACTCATGCCACCGTGGCGCTGACCGGCTCGGGCACTTCCGCGCTCGAGGCTGTCTTGGCCTCGGTCGTTCCGCCGACCGGACATCTGCTCGTCTTGGAGAACGGCCGGTTCGGTCAGCGGCTGGGACATATCGCCAAGGCGCACCGACTGCCGCTGACCGTCGCGTCTTCGGCATGGAACCGACCGTTCGCCGAAGCTCACGTGGAACGTCTTCTCCGCGGCCGCCCGGCCGCAACGCATCTGGCGGTCGTACACCATGAGACCAGCACCGGGCTGCTCAATCCGGTTGCCGAGATCGCGAAAGTCGCATCCGACCGAGGTGTCGTCACGATCGTCGACGCCGTGAGCAGTCTCGGCGGAGAGAAACTGAATGTCGTCGACGATCGCGTCGACTGGTGTGTCAGCTCCGCGAACAAGTGCCTGGAGTCGTTGCCGGGCGTCTCGCTGGTGTGCGCGGCGAGAAGCAGCTGGAGCGAGCTGCCGGCCGGTTCGGGAACGTTCTCCCTAGATCTGCGCGGACACTGGCGTTCGCAGGAACTCGTCGGCGAACCTTTGTTCACCCCGGCCGTGCAACTGCTCTTCGCTTTGAACACGGCGCTGGACCTGTTGATCGCCGAGGGCACGGGGGCTCGCCATGCCCGCTACACGATGCTGGCGCAAAGACTGCGTCGCGGACTGGAGGAACACGGCGTGCGCGGCGTCCTGCCTCCTTCCCACCGCTCCGCCACCATGACCGTCGGACGTCTGCCGGACGGCGTGCGCTTTGCCGAGCTGCGAGATCGAGCGCACCGGGCCGGGTTCGCGATCTACGGCGCCCCGGCGACGTTTGGGGAGGCATGCGGCGTCGCCAATATGGGTCAGCTGCGGGTCGAGGACATCGACCGGTTCCTCGAATTCATCGGCTCCACGCTGCCTGTGACGACGGGATCGCGTTACCGCTTGCAGTCACAGGGCTGCGGAAGCACCATCGCGAAGTAAGCGAGGTACCCGATAAGGCTGGCCTGCACCCGGGTCCTGATGCTCAGCTTGGCGAAGATGTGACGCAGGTGGTCTTTCACGGTCTCTTCGGCGATGATGAGCCGTGTCGCCAGCTGTCGGTTGGTCGGTCCGTCCCTCAGTTCCACGAGAACCTCCCGCTCTCGCTGCGACAGCACGTCGAGCCGGTTTAGGGAACCGCATGGGCACCAACGCACCGGCCGCGACCCGCGGGGGCCGGAGAGAAACTTTGCCATCGGGTCGGTTACGGCGCCTTCCCGCCGCACGATTTTGAGATCGGTCGAAAGTGCTTTCTCGACAAGCAAGTCCCCTCCGGACACGCGGTCTCGGTATGAGACTGATTTGCCGTTCGAATTCATGGGCAGCCCTTCTAGCGCGCGCAGAAAGCTACATCCCACTGTGCACATATTTCCGCACATGCTCTGCATACGTTCTGCGTGATCAACGGCGACGTCGCCGTCTGTCCCCACGTTGCTGCGGGCTTGCACGCGTTGTGCACGAGGTGGGCACGAGTTGACGGGGGGTGGGGGGTTTGGGGAGGATTGGGGAGGTTTTGGCGCGAGGTTTGCGGGTGTTCTGGGAGGTTTTCGGGGTGGAGTTTGGGGTTTTGGGGCCGTTGGAGGTGCGGCCGGGAGGGGCTGGCGGGGAGTTGGTGCGGGTGCCGGGGAAGGTGCAGCCGCGGTTGTTGGGAGTTTTGTTGTTGGAGGCGGGGAGGGTGGTGCCTCTGGGGAGATTGATTGAGGCGATTTGGGAGGGGGATCCGCCGGGGACGGCGAGGAGGCAGGTGCAGAACAACGCGGCGTTGCTGCGGAAAGTGTTGGGGGACGAGTCCGGGGAGGTTTTGGAGGGGGTTGGCGAGGGTTACCGGGTCAGGGTTGGCCAGGAGGCGTTGGATTCGCTGCGGTTTGAGGGGGCGGTCAAGAGGGCTCGGGGGCTTGAGGGAGCCGGTGACGTCGGGGAGGCGTTGGCGGAGTTGGAGCGGGGGTTGGGGTTGTGGCGGGGGCGCGCGTTGGCGGGGTTGTCGGGGCGGGTCATCGAGGCCGGGGCTGCGCGGTTGGACGAGGCGCGGTTGGGGGCGATCGAGGAGCGGGTGGAGCTTCGGCTGCGGTTGGGGCGGGCCGAGGCGGTGGTGGGCGAGCTGCGGGAGCTGGTCGCCGAGCAGCCGTTGCGGGAGCGGTTGGCCGGGCAGCTGATGGTGGCGTTGTATCGGTGCGGGCACGGCGGGGAGGCGCTGGAGGTTTACGAGCGGGTGCGCCAGCGGCTCGTCGAGGAGTTGGGGGTAGATCCGGGGCAGCGGCTGCGGGATCTGCACGCGGCGGTGCTGCGAGAGGATCCGGCGCTTGAGGTGGACGGCCAGGCGGCCGATCAGTTCGGGGCCGGCGGCTCCGGTGACGCTACGACTGGCAGCGGCGGAGCGGCGATGCCGATGCCGGCGCAGCTGCCAGCCGACACGGCGGCGTTCACCGGACGCGAGGAGCAGCTGGCCAAATTGGACGAGTTGTTGGAGGCCGGCGAAGGAACGGCGGTGTTGTCGACCGTGGCCGGCATCGGCGGGGTCGGCAAGACCGCGCTGGCCGTTCACTGGGGACACCAGCGGCGTGACAGGTTCCCCGACGGGCAGTTGTATGTGAACCTGCGCGGGTTCGATCGCAGCGAACCCGTAGAGCCTCGGCAGGCAGTGAGCGGCTTCCTACGCGCGTTGGGTCAAACTGGCAACGCCATCCCAGACACCCTCGACGAGGCAGCAGCGCTCTACCGCTCGCTGTTGGCTGACAAACAGATGCTGGTCGTGCTGGACAACGCCCGCAACGTCGCCCAAGCCAGGCCGCTGCTGCCGGCAAGCCCCAGCAGCTTTGCTTTGGTCACCAGTCGAGACCGACTCTCCGGCCTGACCGCCCTCGACGGTGCCCAACCCGTCCGACTCGACACCCTCAACCAAGCCGACAGTCTGGAACTCCTGGCCAACCTCCTGGGTGCCGAACGCCTCCACGCCGAACCCGAAGCAGCCCGACGCCTCGCCGAAATGTGCGGACACCTCCCCCTCGCGCTGCGCATCGCCGCCGCCAACCTCGCCACACGCCCCTACATCGGCATCGACGGGTATCTCGCCGAACTGGAAACCTCCGACCGCCTCGAGTTGCTGGCCGTTGATGGCGACCCCGACGCCGCCGTCGCCGCCACCTTCGACCACTCCTACCGGACGCTCGACCCCGAAACCCAAGATCTATTCCTACGGCTGGGCCTCTTCCCTGGCCAAGACATCTCCACTGAACTCGCCGCAGTTATCGCCGGTCAAGCCCGGGTCATAGTCAACCGACTACTCAACCACCTCGAAAACGCTCACCTCCTAGAACAGCACCAGCCTGGCCGTTATCGCTACCACGATCTCGTCAAGGACTACGCGAAGCAGCAAGCTGATCTCAGACTGAACAACTCCGACCACCAAACCGTGCGCAATCACGTTATCGGCTGGTATTTCGAAAATCGAAACTCACCGCCCTCTTCGGAATACGACAACGTCGTCTCCGCTCTCCAAGCGTGGCAACATCACGAGTCCGCATGGCGCTTGCTTCCAATACTGACGGTGCTCGCCAACTACGGACACGACGTGGCTGAAATTAGACGCTATGTCGAGACTGGACTTCAAACCGCACAACGGGACAAAAACACCCAGGGGATCTATCACCTCACCATCGGAATCGCAATGGTTCATCGGCATGGTGGCAATCTATTGTCTGCTATCGAGTATGGTCGGATGGCCGTAGAAATGGCTCCACCTCACATCAGTGCCGCTCAGAGCAACCTCGGGAGCTATCTATGGGCGTCAGGGAAAAATGTTGAGGCAGAGGCGTTGCTGCTAGAAGCTGCAAGCG
>JBOGDN010000752.1:0-8544 GCA_050742995.1 Stackebrandtia sp.
TTCCTCCACAGCCACGGAGCCAAGATCGTCCCGTGGCGCCAGGCGACCTCGTCGGGCGGCTTTGCCTGCGACGTGTCCGTCTCGGCGAGCGCGAACGGGGATCTGCACCGTCTCCCCGGCGAACTGCTGCTCGTCCCCCACGGCGCCGGGCACCTCAAGTTCCGCGCCACTGACGAGGGAGTCGACGAAACAGTCTCCGGGCTCTCGCCCGACCAGCTGCGGCACGACGGAGAGGTGATTCCGTCGGTGATCGCGCTCAGCGGACGCGAGCCGATGAACCGGCTGCGCCGCAGCTGTCCCGACGCGGCGGCACGCGCGGAGTTGACCGGCGACGTGTGTCTGGAGCGGCTGCTGGCCAGCCGGCCGCACCGCGGCCGGTATCGCCGCGGTCTGGGCGTTCACGACGACCAAAAACTGGTGCTCTTGTCGTCCACGTGGGGCAGCGAGTCCCTGCTGGGACGACTCCCCAAGCTCGCCGACCGGCTGCTGGCCGAGCTGCCGGCAGACGAGTTCCGGGTGGCCGCCGCGCTGCACCCCAACTGCTGGGACAGGCACGGACGTCCCCAGGTCTACGGCTGGCTGGAAGCCGCCCGCCGCGCCGGACTCGCCGTGATCCCGCCTCACGAAGGGTGGCGGGCGGTGCTGGCGGCGTCGGACTGCGTCGTCGGCGACCACGGATCAACGATCCTATATGGAGCCTCCCTCGACAAGCCGCTCGTGTTCGCCGCATTCGGCTGGTCTGAGGTCCCGGGCGACTCCCCGGCCGCGGCGTTGGGACGCGCCGCGCCGCAGCTGGACCCCGACTCCGACCTGCTCCCCCAGATCCGCGAGACGATCGCTTCGCACGACCCCGGCCGTTACGCCGGCATCGCCGCCGAAGCGCTGGACCCGGAACCGTCGGCGGGCGATCGGCTGCGTCAGATCCTGTATCGGCTGCTGCGTCTCGACCCGCCTGGACCGCCGCCGGCGCCCCAACCGCTGCCGCCGCCGGACGTGGACTGGACACCCGCGACCGCGCACTACGTCTATCCGATTGAGACAACCGAGTCCGCCCGCTCCGGCTTGACGTTGACCCGCTACCCGACGGCAGCCGAACCGGCCGCGCGAGAACGCCCGTATCGGGAACGGATTCTGGTGGTGGACGCCGCCGAGCCGGATCAACGGCTGTGGCACGCCGCCTCGGCGTCGACGTGGACCGAGACGCCGCTGACCCTAGACGAGGCGGCGCGGTGGACGCGAGAGCAGCTGGACGCCTGCCCCGGCATGGAGCTGGCGGCGGCCGCGATGCGCGGGGACTGCTTTCTGGCGCGATCGCGCCGGCTGGGCGCGTTTGTCGGTCGAAGCGACTTCCGTTTTGACCTCAGCGTCGCGGCGGCGGCGATCTACCGCGGCACCCTCGACTCTGAGATGCCGACGACGCTGCGCTTCAGAGAAGGATTCCGGAATCTGGCGGTGACGCTGACGCCTAGCCGGGTGGACGAGGACGCGTCGGGAACGTGATCCGTCGCGTCTGACGGTCGCCCCAGTCGACTTCCGCCGCACGAGGCCCACGACACCAGGTCGCCTATGCTTGGTCACGTATCGTGAGGAGTCCTCAATGCTTGATCCCTTCTTCACGGCTATCGCCACGGCCGTCGCCGCCAAAACCGTGGAAGCGGCCGCGAAAGGCGGTCGCCGCGCGTTGGACGGCGTGATCGCGCTTGTCCGGCGGCGTTTCGCCGAGGACGCCGATGCGCAAGAGGTACTCGAAGCGGCGCGGCAGTCGCCGGACGACGCCAACGTCGGAAAGCTCGCCGCCGCCGTGGAGCGGGCCGCGAACTCGGATCCGGACTTCAATCGGCTGCTGCGCCGGCAATGGCAGCAGGTGGTGATGGGGCCCGGCTCAGCGGCCAACATCGCGTCCGGAGCGGAGACGGCGATTCAGACCAGCTCCGTCGAGGGCGACAACTATGTCAACCACCACCACTACTACACGCCCCCTCAGGAGCCGGCGGCGACGCCCCAGCAGGTTCCGCATCCGGAACCGCCAAATGTCAACCACGACCAGCCGCTAGCCGAATCCGTGGCATTCCTGACCGACAACGCCAAGCCCGGCCCGCGGGTGCTCCTGCTCCATGGCGACAAAGGCGTCGGCAAAACCACGTTGACGCAACGAGCGGTTCAGCAGGTCTCCGACCTGTTCCCTCACGGACACGTCTACTGCGACATCGACAACTACCGACGTGGAGAGACCGTCGACGTAGTCGCAGTGCTCAGGCATCTCATGCGTTCTATGTGTCCGCCCAACCCATCCTCGTCGAACGAAGACTTTTGGCCGCTCGATCTGAACGAACGCGCCAACCACTGGCGATCGATGACCGCGGACAAGCAGATCATCGTCGTCTTGGACAGCTTGGACGATCCGGCGTTGCTTAAGCACCTCAAACCAGGCAATCCCAAATCGGCGACAATAGTTGCCACCCGTTTCAACAAAGTGGGCTTCGTCGCCGCAGGCGCCAAGGCGGTTTCAATGACGCCGCTCAGCGAAGCGGACAGCATCAACTTGCTGTCCCAGTTCTGCGGCATGGGCCGGATAATGGCCGAACCCGATGCCGCCCGTGCGTTGGCGGCGCTCTGTGCGGGTCGTCCCTCAGATCTGCGCTGGGTTGGCGCCATGCTGAAGTGCGAACCGCACAAGTCGATGGCGCAGCTTCACCTGGAGCTGGAGAACGACGGTCGCAACGCGGCCGTGGTCGCGGCCGAACACATGGTCTCGAAAAGTATCGACGACGACGCTCACCGACTGCTGCAACGCCTGGCTTGCCATCCAGGCGGCGACTTTCCCGCCGAGCTCGCCACAGCTCTCAACGGAGGAGAGCCGGCGGACGCCCTGCTGCGGCAATGCGAATCAGCGCAGTTGCTGGTGCGCCGCTCAGACGGGCGGTGGTGGATTCCCGAAGCGACGCGAACGATCCAGCCCGTTGAACAGAGCGCGCGTGAGGCAGCGGCCGCGGACATCCTCGATTGGTGGCAGCGCGCGGCTCGCAGCGCCGACAAGACCGTAGACGAGAACCGGCTGCGGATCTCCGACAACAAGATCGACATCTCGGTCTCGCCGCTGTCCACCCCTTTCGAGTCGGCCAACGCCGCGCTCGACTGGCTGGAAAATGAGGTGGCAAACCTGCTTGCCGTCCAGAAAGACGCGTTCGACCGCGGCTGGGACGATGAAGTGTGGATGCTCGAGGAGTCCCTGTTCCCGCTGTACATGCAGCGTAAGCACCCCGCCGATCAGAACGACTCGACGCGGCGCGCGGTCGCTGCCGCGCAGCGGATAGGGGACCCCGTAATAATCGAGTCTCGGATGAGGGCGATGCGCGGCCGCTTCCTGCTCGAACAAGGCGAATACGAGTCGGCGGCGGACGAAATGCTGCGGGCCGTGGAGCTGGCCCAGTCTGCCGGCGATCGCCGGTTGGAGGCGTCTGCCAAGGAATTCCTCGGCCGGGTGCGCACCAAGCGGGACGAGCACCGCGAGGCGGCGGAGTTGTACCGATTCGCCATAGAAGTGAACCTTGAGTTGGGGTTTCCTCGGGGGGTCGCTCTCAACCGGCATTTCCTCGGCGTCGCACTCGCCGCGCTTGGCAATCGCGAGGGAGCGCTGCGTCTGCTGCGGTTGGCGCGAGACGGGTTCGCTGCCGTCGAGTCGCTTCAAAACGAAGGCAAGGTGCTCATAGAACTCGGCAGACTGCATGGCGAAGCCGGCGAATTCGAAGAGTCGACGGCCGCGTTCAATGCCGCGGTTGTGCTGCTGAAGAAACGAGGCAGCCACTACTACCTCGCGAAGGCTCACGAGGCCCGAGGCGACGTGCTGGCCGGGCGAGATCTGCTAGAGGCCAAACGGGCTTGGCAGGCGGCGCTGGAGATCCACGAGAACTACCACAGCGTCGGAAAAGACGTCGAAAGGCTGCGGGGCAAGCTCGCCTTATCCCGCCTGCTCTCCTTGGCGGGAAGCAGGCGGGGCTAGGGCTTCAACCTGGATCACTCCCGATCTTGTGAGGATCCGGCTCCCCCGGCGGGGTAGCGACGGCCGGCGACTTTGTCGGCGATGGGTTCGAGCACGGCCAGCTCGTCGGCGGTCAGCCTCAGTCGCGTGGCGGCGACATTCTCCGCCAGCCGGTTCCGCCTGCGCGTGCCCGGGATCGGCACCACCGCCGACAGCCCGTGGACGTCGGCGCGCTGCTGCAGCCATGCCAGCGCCACCTGCGCCAGCGTGGCGCCGCGTGCGTCGGCGACCTCGCGGATCGTCTCGCGGAGTTCGGCGTTGACCTGCACGTTGTCCCCGGTGAAGCGGGCGTGCCTGCCGCGGAAGTCGGTCTGGTCGAGTTCCTTGGACGCGTCGGTGAACCTGCCGGCGATGAATCCGCGTCCCAGCGGGGAGTACGGCACGAAGGCCGTGCCCGACACGACGGCGGCGGGCACGACGCGCGCCTCGACGTCGCGGCTGAACAGCGACCATTCCGACTGGATGGCCGCGATCTGGTGCACGGCGGCGGCCGCGCGCAGCTCGTCGCCGGTCACCTCTGAAAGGCCGAGGTGCTTCACCTTGCCCTCGGTCACCAGCTCGGCCATGGCGCCGACGGTCTCCTCGATCGGGGTGTCCGGGTCGCGGCGGTGCATGTAGTAAAGGTCGATGACGTCGACGCCGAGACGGCGCAGACTCCCCTCCACGCACTGCCGCACGTATTCCCGGTCGCCCCGGAATCCCCGGTAGCTCGGGTCGTCGCTGCGGACGATTCCGAACTTCGTGGCCACGGTGATCTCGTCGCGGTGCGCGGCGACGAAAGGCGCGAGGAACTCCTCATTGGCGCCGTAGCCGTACATGTCAGCGGTGTCGAACAGCGTCACCCCGGCTTCAAGCGCGGCCTCGAGCACGGCCCTTGACTCGGCTTCGTCGGCGGGGCCGTAGAACTCGCTCATTCCCATGCAGCCCAGCCCTTGTACGCCCACGACGGGGCCGTTCACACCAAGCTGGACAGTTGCGGTGGAGTTGTCTGCCATGACCTATCCTTCGTCCTTTGTCTTCGCGCAGATCTCGGAGTAGTTGTCGATTTTGTAGTCGAGCACGCCGAGGAAGCCGTGCAGCTCCTCAAGTTGCGTCTTCACGTGTTCGCGGTGCGCGACGAGCATGTCCTTGCGCTGCTGCGCGGTTTGCTCGCCTTCTCGGACCAGTTCGGCGTAGCGCACCATCTCCGCCACCGGCATGCCGGTCGACCGCAGCCTGCCGACAAAGTCCAGCCAGGTCAGGTCGCGATTGGAGTAGCGCCGCACTCCGGTGTGCGTGCGGTCGACGTGCGGCATCAGTCCGATTCGCTCGTACCAGCGCAGGGTGTGCGCGCTCAGTCCGGTGTGCGCGGCCACCTCGCTGATCGTGTATTTGTCCTGCCCGTCCGGACGGGGGTGGGGCGAGGCGGGCCGAACCGGCGGCTCGGCGGCCGGGACGTGTGTGATCGCCATGGCGCGAACTCCTCTCCTGAAGCGCTGTCTCCTGCGACGACGCCCACGCTAACTACTTAGAGTGCGCTCTAACCAAATTTCTGGAGAAGGTATTTCCGCGCGGCGAAACGGGGACCGGCTAGGAGAGGGCCGCCAGGCGCGTGCATGCGGTCTCGACGCGCTCGTCGGACGCGGTGAGGGCGACGCGCACGTGTCGGGTTCCGGTGGGGCCGTAGAACTCGCCGGGGGCGACCAGGATGCCGGCGCTCGACAGGAACTCGACCGTCTCCCAGCAGTCCTCGTCGCGGGTGGTCCACAGATAGAGCCCCGCGTGGGAGTGGTCGATGCGGAAGCCGGCGGCGGTCAGCGCGTCCCGCAGCAGCTCGCGACGGCGACGGTAGCGCTCCTTCTGCTCCGCCGCGTGAACCTCGTCGGTCAGGGCCGCGGCCATGGCCGCCTGCACCGGCGCGGGCACGATCAGCCCCGAGTGCTTGCGTATCGCCAGCAGCCGCTCGACCAGCCGCGGGTCCCCGGCGAGGAACCCCGCGCGGTAGCCCGCCAGGTTGGAGCGTTTCGACAGCGAATGCACCGCGAGCACCCCGGCGGGCTCCGGGCCGCACACGTCCGGGTGCAGGATCGACACCGGGGCCCGCTCCCAGCCCAGGGTCAGGTAGCACTCGTCGGAGACGACGACGATGCCGCGCGAACGCGCCCAGCTGACGATGCGCCGCAGCCGCTGCGGGCTGAGAACTTCCCCGGTCGGGTTCGACGGATAGTTGATCCACAGCAGCTTCAACAGCCGCTGCGAGCCGAAAGAAGGGTCGTCGACGCGGATGCACCGCGCGTCGGCGAGCAGCGCGCCGACCTCGTAGGTGGGGTAGGCGAGCTTCGGGATCGCCACCACCGCGGTGCGTCCCAGCTCAAGCATTGCCGGCAGCCCGGCGATGGCCTCCTTGCTGCCGATCGTGGGCAGCACGCCGAACTCCCCCGTCGCGCCGCACTGCCGCCGCACCCACTCCTCGATCGCGGCTCGCACCTCGGGCGCTCCGGCGGTGGCCGGGTAGCCGGGGCGGTCGGCGGCGTTCGTCAGCGCCGCCTGGATCGATTCGGGGACCGGGTCGACAGGGGTGCCGACGGACAAGTTCACGATCCCCCCGGGATGAACCCGGGCTTTGTCGGCGTAAGGCGTCAGCCGGTCCCAGGGAAACGGCGGGAGCGGCTTCATTCTTCCTTGGCGTTGGCGGGGAGGCCGACGATGAAGGTCGCGTCCTTGTCGATCTTTCCGACCTTGGAGGCGCCGCCGGGCGACCCGAGGTCCTCGAAGAACTCGTAGTTGGCGCCGGTGTAGTCGCTCCACTCCTCCGGCACGTCGTCTTCGTAGAAGATCGCCTCGACCGGGCACACCGGCTCGCAGGCGCCGCAGTCGACGCATTCATCGGGGTGGATGTACAACATCCGGTTGCCCTCGTAGATGCAGTCGACAGGACATTCCTCGATGCACGCCTTGTCGAGCAGATCCACACAGGGCTCGGCAATGATGTAGGTCACGAGGCTTCCTTTCGTACGGCTCGGCGACCGGGTGCGTTATCGGGCACAAGACTAATCTGTAGGGCGTCGCACTCGCCAGCGGGAGGACCTAATTGTGCTGGGACTCGCGCAGATCGGCCGCCGAGTCGTCGTTCGACGCAAAGTCGACGTCGTCGACGGACGCCAACGGTACACGGACGTGGTCGGAGTGCTGACGGCCTTCGGCGGCGGACGTGACGGACAGCTCGCGGTTCGCCGCGACAACGGCGAGGAAGTCGTCGTCGCGCTGCGCGACGTGGTCGCGGGCAAGGAGATCCCGCCCAAACCCGCGCGGCGGCGTCCGCGGACCGAATTACGACGCCGAGCGCTCCCGGCGTCCGTAATGCCGTTCCACCGCTTTGAGATTCTTGCTGCGGTAGTCCACGCCGACCACGGTGATCAGCAGGTAGCCGACGAACCCGGCGACCACGCTGCCTCCCAGGAAGAACAGGAAAAGCGTGAGCACGCCGGCGACGCCGCCGGCGACGGGGTTGCCTCCGGTCACCAGCGGTGCGAGAAAGGTCGAGAACAGGGCCGCCCCGAGCAGCGCGAGCCCCAGCTCGGCGACGATGCGATCCATCGGCTTGCGCATGGCCCACCAGGCACCCGCGATCAGCGCCACCACGGCCATGGCGCCGGTGGCGTAGAGGCCGACGGTGGTCTGCGCTTCGGTGTCGTCGCCTTTGCCGGTCAGCTCCATCACCAGCCGGGTGGCGACGTTGAACAGAAACAGGCCGACGCCGACAGCGGCAGCTGGGATCCAGCGCTTCATGTGCCTCTCCTGGTTGTGGTGATGTCCGTGATATTGCTTACCCGACGTCGCCGCCGCCGCGCAACCCGCGGCAGGTCACGATTCAGTTCCATATGCCGGCCTGAAGCGGTCCAGGCCGCCGGTGATCGTCAGATAGCCCATGACGGCGACGCAGGCCGCGCCGCTGAGCAGCAGAGCCATGCCGGGCCAATAGCCGATAACCATCAGGTCGCCGGCGCGCGTCTGCGAGACCGCGGCCACCACGACGAGGAACCACGTCGCGCCGGGAAGCAACGCCGCGCCGCGATGGCCGACGAACCACATCGTCAGCCACGGCAGCCCCACGTTGCCGACGATCGCGAGCAGCGCCGCCAGCGGCGTCGGGCTGCCGAAGAGCCGGAACTCGGTCAGGAACACCTCGACGACGGCCAGCGCGAACGCCGTGTACGTCGTGAACACGCCGCCGCCGACGCGGACGGCCCAGTGCAGGGCGGTCCGCAGGCGGGAGCTCGAGGCGGCGTCCGGCGACGGCGGCTGTGCGGTCACCGGGCGATACTACCGACGCGTGTCGCACCGACCAGACGGCCGTCTTAGAGTTCGTAACTCCGTCCTCTTCCGTTGCGAGCGGCCTCCAGGCGGCGACGGCTTGCGAAGCGTCGTCGTTTCGAGTTTTCTCGCAAGGCGGAGGTGCTTCTGCATCCCGGTGTTGGATGCGGAAGTGCCGACAACGCCGCGAGGCGCCGCCTGGTGGACGCGCA
>JBOGDN010000753.1:0-16917 GCA_050742995.1 Stackebrandtia sp.
CTTCGCGCCGAGCTCGTCGGCGACGACCCGGTCGAGGCGCTCGGGTACGCCGGCGCCATGCGCGCGGTGCTGGCCATGGCCGAGGGCGGGCCGCCCGGCGTGCCATGGTCCCGCAGCCGCGGCGTGCTGCGCGCCGTGCTCGAGGCGGCGGCGTCAGCGCGCTCTTGACGGAGGCGGCGACGCACATTAGGGTCATGCCCGTAAATGAGAGGTGGTCTTATGCGACTGCGACGGCTGCTCGCGGCGCTGGCCGCGCTGACGGTCGGCGTCACGCTCGCCGGATGCGGCGCCGGCGACGACGGCCGCGGCACGGTCACCGTGTGGACCTACCCCGTGATCGCCGATCCCGAAGCCGACCGCGAGTTCTGGGACCGCACCGCCGCCGCCTTCCGCGACGCGCACCCGGACCTCGACGTCACGGTGGTCTCCCAGCCGTGGGAGAACCGCGACGCCTCCCTGTCCGCCGCGCTGCTGGCGGGCAAGGGGCCCGACGTCGCCTACCTCATCTCGGACCAGGTCGGCCGGTACTACGCCCAAGACGTCCTGGCGCCGATCGAGGACTACCTGTCCGAGGAGACCCTGTCCGGCTACCGGGACAACGCGCTCGCCTCGATGAGCGTCGACGGACGTCCCTACGCCGCGCCGATGATCATGAGCGCGTTCGTCGGCAGCTGCGACAAGCGAATCCTGGACGAGACCGGCATAACCCCGCCGAAGACGTGGCAGGACGTGCTCGACATCGGACCGAAGCTTAAGGACGCCGGCTACTACACCACCTACTATCAGGGAGATCTGAAGTCCACGCTGAACATGAACTTCTACCAGTTCGTGTGGCAGGCAGGCGGTTCCGTGTTCAGCGCGGACGGCAAGAGCCTCGCCGTGGACGGCGAGGAGGGCGTCGCCGCGTTGACATTCCTGAAGGAGCTGGTCGACTCCCGGTTCGTCGACCGCTCCGCGCTGACGCAGGCATACCAGCCCGACCAGTCGCCCATGGCGCGCGGCGAGGTCGCCTGCGTGTACAACCTGGCGCCGAATGACGTGGAAAAGGCCATGGGCGGCCGCGAGCACATCGAGGTGACGCCGCCGCTGACCGGCGCGGTGCAGGCCGCGTTCGGCGCCGTCGGCGGATACGCCGTGTTCCGCGACGCACGCGACCCCGAAGCCGCGCGGGCCTGGATGACGCACCTGTCCAGCCCGGACGTCATCGCCGACTACAACAAGACGGCCGGCTACTTCTCGCCGCACGAGGCGGTCGCGGACCTCTACGCCGACGACCCGGTGTTCGGCGCCGCCGAGCAGTACCTCGACGTCACCGTCCCCGGCGAGCCGCACCCGCGCGCCCGAGAAGTGCAGGAGCTGATCGGCCCGCAGGTGCAGGCCGCGCTGCTTGGCGTCAAAACCCCCGAAGCCGCCCTCGCCGACGCCGCGGCGCAGGCCGACCCGCTGCTGCGCGACTAGGAGCCACATGACGACTCTCGTGCCCGTCCGCGCCCGCGGGCGGATCTCGCGCACCGGCTGGATCGGACTGGGCTTCGTCCTGCCGTGCTTCCTGCTGTTCCTGGCATTTCGCTTCGGCCCGGCCCTGGCCGGCGTGCTGCTGAGCTTCGGCAACTACACGATCGGCGGCGACGTGCAGTGGAAGGGGCTGGCCAACTACGAGCGCATGTTCGCCGACCCCGGGTTCTGGAACGCGCTGCGGGTCACCCTGACGTACGCGCTGATCTCGGTGCCGCTGACCATCGTCTTCGCCGTGGCGCTGGCGCTGCTGACCAGAAGAACCTTTCGCGGCGCCAGGCTGTACCGGTCGGTGTTCTTCCTGCCCGTGGTCACCAGCCTGATCCTGGCCGGGGTCGTGTTCACGTGGATCTTCTCCGGCGACGGACCCTGGTCGGCGGGGATGAGCCGGCTTGGCCTGCCGACGACCGCCTGGCTGGAGAGCACCGCGTTCGCGCTTCCCGCGGTGGCGCTGGTCGGCGTGTGGACCCGGTTCGGCTACGGGGTGCTGATCGTCCTGGCCAAGCTGCAGGAGATCCCGCCGCAGCTGGAAGAGGCCGCCCTCGTCGACGGCGCCGGCCCCTGGCAGCGGTTCCGGCACGTGGTGGCGCCCGAGCTGCGGTCGGTGGTCTTCTTCCTGGTCGTCATCGAGACCACCTTCTCGTTTCAGGCCTTCGACGTCGTATACGTGATGACGTCCGGCGGTCCGGTGAACGCCACCGACACGCTGGTGTTCGACTTGTACCAGGAGAGCTTCGTCAACTTCGACTTCGGCTACGCCGGCGCCATCGGGGTGGTGCTGTTCGCGCTGACGCTCGTCGTCGCGCTCGTGCAGCGCGCCACCCTGGGAAGGGAGTCCCGATGACCCCCGCGCGAACCTCGGCCGCGTTGTCGCCCAAAGGAATCGGCAAGGTCGCCGTGCACCTGACGGCCGCGACGTGCGCGCTGATCACCGTGTTCCCCCTGTACGCCATGGTGATCCTGTCGTTCAAGCCCGCCGAGGCCGTGGAGTTCCCGTCCAGTCTGGCGCCGTTTGGTCTTTCGACGTCCGCGTTCGACGCGATCTTCGGCTCGCCGCAGGTCTGGCGCTGGCTGTTCAACACCACCGTCTACGCCGTGGTGTCCGTCGTGCTGATCCTGCTGCTGTCGTCGATGGCGGGATACGCCTTCGCCAAACACCGCTTCCACGGCCGCGAGCTGATGTTCTGGTCGCTGGTTTCCATGTTGATGGTGCCCTATCAGGTCACGCTGATCCCGCTGTTCATCGTCGTGGCCAGGGCCGGGGGAGTAGACAGCTATTGGGGCCTCATCCTGCCGGGGCTGGCCAACGTGCAGGCGGTATTCCTGATGCGACAGTTCATTCTCGGCATCCCCGACGAGCTGATCGAGGCGGCCAGGATCGACGGCTGCGGCGACTGGCGGATCTTCCGGCGCATCGTGCTGCCGCTGTGCAAGCCGATCCTGGCCACCCTCGGCGTCTTCGTGTTCTTGTGGCACTGGAACGACTTCCTGTGGCCGCTGCTGGTCGCGCAAGACCCCGACATGCGCACCTTGACGGTGGGGATCGCCTCGCTGCAGGCCGAGAAGGTCCCGCTGCCGCAGGTGTTCGCCGGGTCGGTGGTCGCCTTCGCCCCGATCTTCGCCGCCTACCTGATCGGACAGAGGTACGTCGCCGACAACGCGATGTCCGCGGGAATCAACAGATGAGGCGGGAAAGATGAGCGCCGACGAAACCGAGCTGGAAGACAGGCTGTCCGCGCCGTCGTCGGCCCTGGTCGCCGAGGCGGCCTACTGGCCCGGCGACATGGCGGTGCTTGGCGCCGGCGGCAAGATGGGGCCGACCCTGTGCCGCATGGCCCGACGCGCCGCCGACGAGGCGGGACGCCGCGACATGCGGATCTTCGCGGTGTCGCGCTGGAGCGACGCCGGGGCCGCGCGGCGGCTGAAGGACGCCGGCGTCGAGCCGATCGAGTTCGCGCTCAGCGCCGACGCCGACTTCGACGCCCTTCCGGACGCGCAGTCCGTCGTGTACATGGTCGGCGTGAAGTTCGGCGCCGCCGACCGGCCCTTCGAGGCGTGGGCCGCCAACGCGGTGCTGCCGGCGCTGACCGCACGACGCTACGCCGAATCCAGCATCGCGGCGTTTTCGACCGGCAACGTCTACCCGTTCACGACCGCCTCCTCTGGAGGCAGCACGGAGGACAACCCGCCCGACCCGGTCGGCGAGTACGCCATGTCGTGCCTGGGTCGCGAGCGGGTGTTCGAGCACGCCGCGCACGCCAGAGGAACCCGCGTCGCCCTGCTGCGGCTGAACTACGCCGTCGAACCCCGCTACGGCGTGCTCGCCGACGTCGCCAGAGCCGTGCACGCCGGCGAGCGGGTCGATCTGACCACCGCGCACGTCAACGTCGTGTGGCAGCGCTACGCCAACGAGGTCGCGCTGCGCTGTCTGAACCGCGCGGCGAACCCGCCGCTGACGCTGAACGTGACCGGCCCCGAGATCGCCTCGGCGCGGCAGATCGCGACCGCGCTTGCCGACCTGCTCGGCACGTCGCCGCGTTTTCGCGGCGAACCGCAGCCGACCGCTCTGCTGAACAACGCCGCGCTCTGCCACTCCTGGTTCGGCTATCCCGACGTGCCGCTCGGCGTGTTGATCGAGCAGCAGGCGCGCTGGGTCGCCGACGGCGGCGTGCTGTGGGACAAGCCGACCAAGTACCAGCGCCGCGACGGGAAATTCTGATGGTCGCGACGTCCTCGCTGCCCGCCGCCGAGGCCGAGCTGCTCGCCGCCGGCGCTGTGATCCCGGCCCACCCGCTCGCCCTGACCAGCCGCCGCACTCTGGACGAACGTCGGCAGCGCGCGCTGACGCGGTATTACGTCGCCGCCGGCGCCGGGGGACTGGCGGTGGGGGTGCACACCACCCAGTTCGCCGTGCGCGAACCGTCGATCGGCCTGCTGCGCCCGGTGCTGGAGCTGGCGGCCGAGACGATCGACGCCGAGGCGACAGACCGCCCCTTCCTGCGCGTGGCCGGCGCCTGCGGTCCGATCGACCAGGCCGTGTCAGAGGCCGAACTGGCCGCCTCGCTCGGCTATCACGCCGTACTGCTTTCCCCGGCCGGACTGCCGAACCTGGACGAGGCGGCGCTTGTGGAGCGAGCCCGCGCGGTCGGCGAAGTGCTCCCGGTGATCGGCTTCTACCTGCAGGAAGCCGTGGGGGGACGCCGACTGTCCGCGGACTTCTGGCGACGGCTGGCCGACCTCCCCGCCGTGGCGGCGATCAAAGCCGCGCCGTTCGACCGCTATCGGACGCTTGACGTGGTCCGCGGCGTCGCCGCCTCCGAGCGCGCCGACGAGGTCGCGCTCTACACCGGCAACGACGACGCCATTTTGACCGACCTCATCGGCGCCAACGGCGGACGGTTCGTCGGCGGCCTGCTCGGTCAGTGGGCGGTGTGGACGAAGACGGCGACGCAGCTGCTGCCGCTGGCTCACCGCGCGGCCGCCGGAGACGCCGACGCGCTGCGGCTGGCCACCGCCAGAGCGCCCGAGCTGACCGACGCCAACGCCGCGGTGTTCGACGTGGCGCACGGGTTTCGCGGCTGCATCGCCGGAGTGCACGAGGTGCTGCGCGGACAGGGGCTGCTCGCCGGCACCTGGTGCCTCGACCCGGACGAAGGGCTTTCGCCCGGGCAGGCCGCGGAGATCCAGCGGGTGCGCACGACGTATCCGTGGCTGCCGGACGACGAATTCGTCGCCGCGCATCTGGAAAAGTGGCTGCGGTGAGCGTGATCGCGATGGCGGTTCCGGAACGCTGGCACACGGCGTTCTTCGCCCCCGAAGACCTGGCCGAACTCGGCGAAGTCCGTCTGATCGCCCAAGCCGACGGCGTCCCGCGCGACGCGCGGGTGCTGGTCACCTGCTGGGGCTCGCCGGCGCTGGACGCCGAGCTGCTCGCCGACGCGCCCGCCCTTGAGCTGGTGGCCCATACCGGCGCAACGGTCAAGCCGCTGGTCACCGAGGCCCTGTGGCGTCGCGGGATTCGCGTCACCCAGGCGGGCGAGGCAATGGCCTACGCAGTCGGCGAGGCGGCGTTGGGGCTCACGCTGGCGCTGCTGCACCAGTTTCCCCGCTTCGACCAGGCGCTGCGCACCGGCGCGGACTGGCACGCGGCCAAGGACGCGCCGCCCCGAGAAGAGCTGGCCGGCGCCTCGGTCGGGGTGCTCGGCGCCTCCCGGACGGGCCGGCACTACATCCGGCTGGCGCGACTGCTCGGCGCTCGCGTCGGGGTGTATGACCCTTACCTCGACGCGGCGGGCGCCGCCGACCTCGGGGCGAGTCTCCTCGAGCTGGACGAGGTGATGGCCTCCAGCCGGATCGTCGCGGTGCACGCCCCGGCGCTGCCGCAGACCCGGCATCTCGTCGGCGTACGTCAGCTGGCGCTGATGCCGCGGGGCGCCGGACTGGTGAACACTGCCCGCTCCTGGCTGGTCGACCAAGACGCGCTGCTCGCCGAACTGCGTGTCGGACAAATCGACGCCGCGCTTGACGTCTTCGACGAGGAGCCGCTGCCGCAAGACCACCCGTTCCGCAGCCTGCCCAACGTGCTGCTCACCCCGCACGAGGCGGCCGGCACCCGCCAGGCACGCCGCCGCCAGGGCCGCCTGACAGTCGACGAGATCCGACGATTCCTGCGCGGCGAACGCCTGCGGCACGAGGTGACGCGCGCCGACCTGTCCACGATGGGTTGACCGCCCGGCTCTTCGGCCCTGCGCTCGAGGTCGTCCTCGGCGTCGCGGAAGTACCACGGCTCGAAAGGCGTCTTCCGCGTCCAGGCGGCAAACGTTCCCGGTCGCAGCTCCAGACGCAGCCGCCGGCCTACGTCACGCCCTGCCGCTTGGGTCGTCGCTTTGAAGTGGGACGCCGGCCCGGGCGGCGTCGCGTTTGGCGTTCAGGAAACGCCGTTCGGCGTCCGTGTTGGCCAGCTGGATCGCCCGGTCGTAGGCGGCGACGGCTTCGACGGCTCGGCCGAGCCGGGTCAGCAGGTCGGCGCGCGCGGCGTGCAGCATGTGATGTCGCGGCAGCCGCTCGTCGAGTCCTTCCAGCAGATCCATGCCCGCCTGGGGTCCGTCGGCTTCGGCCGCCGCGACTGCCCAGTTCAGTCGCACCGCAGGCGACCCGGTGAGCTGTTCCAGCCGCTCGTACAGTGCGGCGATTCGCGGCCAGTCGACGTCGGCGGGGTCGGCGGCGACGCAGTGCTCGGCGGCGATCTGGGCCTCGAGGAAGTAGCGGCTGTCGGGCACTCCCCGGCGGAACAGGCCGCGCAGCATCCGCGCCGCCCGCTTGATTTCGTCGCGACGCCACAGCGACCGATCCTGGTCGGGCAGCAGGATCACATCGCCCGCGGCGTCGACGCGGGCGTCTCGGCGGGAGTGCTGCAGCAGCAAAAGCGCTGAAAGCGCGGTGATCTCGGCTTCGCGCGGCATCAGGTCGGACAGCTGCCCAGCCAGCCGGATCGCTTCGGCGGCGACGTCCACATCGAGCAGCTGCGTCCCCTGTCGGGCCTGGTAGCCCTCGGTGAACACCAGATACACGACGCTCAGAACCGAGTCAAGCCGCTCCGGAAGATCCTCGGGCTGCGGCACCCGGTAGGGCACCCCGGCGGCGACGATCTTCTTTTTCGCCCGCGTCAGTCGCGCGGCCATGGTCGACTCCCCGACCAGGAACAGCGCGGCGATCTGCGCCGTCGACAGCCCGGCGACGCATCGCAGAGTCAGGGCCACCCGCGCTTCGGGGGCGAGCACGGGGTGACAACAGGTGAAGACGAGCCGCAGCCGGTCGTCGGTCTCGTCGTCCGCGGACGCTTCGTCGACGATCAAGCGCGGCGCGTGGCGCTCGGCGACGTCGCGGCGGCGCAGCCTGTCGACGGCGCGGCGGCGGGCCGCGGTGAGCAGCCAGGCGGGCGGGTTGTCGGGGACGCCCCCGCCGGGCCAGCGCGCGGAAGCCGCGGCAAAGGCTTCGGCGAGGGCGTCCTCGGCGATCTCGAAATCGCGGAACTGACGCACCAGCAAGGCCAGCAGCCGTCCCCAGTGATCTCGGTACGCCTGCGCTACATCACACACCCGGCGCTTCCACGATCGGCCGCAGCTCCACGACCTCGCCGGGGCATGCGCGGGCGAACTCCAAAGCCTCGTCGACATCCTTGGCCTGGATGAGGTAGAGCCCGCCGAGCTGTTCGGCGGTCTCGGCGTACGGCCCGTCGGTGACAAACGTCCCGCCGCCCTTGCGGCGCACCGTGGTGGCGGTGTGCGACAGGGCCAGCTCCTCGCCGCCGTAGACGGCGTCGCGGGCGGCCAGCATCTCGCTGAACGCCTCGTGCTCGGCGAATGCGGCCTCGCGCTCCTCGGCGTTCGCGTTGTTCCAGGAGTCGTCGTTGCCGTAGATCAGCAGCGCGTACTTCATCGTGCGTCCTCTCGGTTTTGCGACGCCGTGTGGCGTCGTCTGCCCAGATGACGGGCGAGCTCACCGCCGTTTCGACACCTCGCGGATTTTATCTCGCCAGTTCATCCGATCGATTGACCGTCTCCCCGGCGCGTCGCGCCGGTTCGCCGCCTCAGGAATCGTCCGCGGCAAGTTCGGGCGAGTTTTGGCTCCACGACCACAATGCGCGACGCGCTTGCTTGGTGTCGAGCTGCTTCAAGCCGCTGACCGCCCACATCCGCAGAGCATGGTCTTGGCCGTGAAGCTGGCTTTCCAGCAGCGACAGCGCCTGCGGCGAGCGGGCTTCGCCGATCAGCTCAAGGAGCCAGCAGCGCAGACCATGATCGTGAGTTTCGTCGGCGAAGGCGGTCATCAGTTCGTCCAGGTGCTCGGCGGCTGCCGGCAGCAGCAGCTGAAATCCGTCTTCTCGGGCCTGCGGATCGCGGCGACGCATGAGCCTCATAGCTTTGGCAAATCGCGAGCTCACGCCTTGAATGCTAACTCCTGAACGAGCGCCTGTCCGTGGCGACGACGATCGTTGCCCGTAGGGTTGGCGTCGGCCTTGGTGTTGTGGCGGCGACTGGGGAGGCGGGTGCATGACGGACGGCCGGCAGGAGCTGATCGAGACCCTGATCCGGGAAATGCCGTGGTACGTGTCGGCGGCGGTGCGTTTCCAGATGGCGGTGGCCGATCAGCTGGAGATGCCGTTGACGGACGTGCACGCGCTGGGCGCGTTGCTGGAGTTCGCGCCGACCGGAGTCCGTCGGCTTGCGGAGCTGATGGGCATGACGACTGGCGCGGCGACTCGAATGGTGGACCGTCTGGAGGCCGGCGGGTACGTGCGCCGCGAGCCGGACCCGACCGACCGGCGCCGGGTCGTGGTGCGGCTGGTTCCCGAACGGGTCGCCGAGATCGGCCGTTACTACGAGTCGATGGGCGCGCGTTGGCAGGGGCAGATGGACGACTACACCGACGCCGAGCTGCGGTTTCTGGTGGAGTTCTTGAGGCGGGGACGCGAGGACGCCCAGGCCGAGACCGCGGCGCTTCGCGCCTCGGGTCGGGCGCACGGGACTCGGCGGCGGCGGAAGCCTTAGGGCCCGCGGCCCTACGGCGACATGCCGATCGGGGCGCGTCCGCACCCCGGCGGTCGGGGTTTGCCCTGAACCTTCCCTGATAGCTACTTAAAGCACTAGTTGCTTACAGCAGCAATATGGCAGAGTGCTCGACAGGCCGCTGCGGCGGCCGAAGTCGCCGAAGGGCCAAGCCTCTTAAGAAGGAGCCTCTGTCATGAATCCAGCCGTCCCCGCGGCAAGCGCCCGGCAGCGACTGCTGCCGTTCGTCCTTGCCGTGTCGTTCACCAGCATCGTCACCGGGCTGTTCAACCTCACCGAAGTGCTGCCGACGCCGGTCGCGCTCCTGGCGGGCGCGGGATGGGGAGTCGGCCTCGGCCTGCTCGCCACCTGGCTCCGCGGAAAACGAGTCCTGGGCGACTGGCTCGAAGACGGATTCGTCTACCTCGGCACTGTCGGGTTCGCGTTCGCCGGCTGCGGCGGTCTGATGGCCATCCTGCTGCTCGACGGCGCGCTGGAAAGCTCCTCGCTGACCGGAGAAACACTGGAAGCGACGTTCCTGCCGTCCATTCCGTACTACATCGTCGTCAACAGCCTGCTCGAAATCCTGATCATCCCCGCCGTCTTGTTCTTCGCCTGGCGCCCCGGAAAGCGCCGCATCCTCATCGGCGTCGCGGCCGCCATGTACTTCCTGATGCGAGTCTGGACCTACCTGGCATTCGTCCCCGCCCGCATGGGATGGGCGGAAGCAGAGCACTCCACGCAGGCGCTGACAGCGGCCGAACGCCGACAGGCCGCCTCCGACCTGATGCTCGACGACCCGCGATGGATGCCGATCCTCGCGATGTTCGCCCTCTTCCTGCTCGCCGCAAACCTCCCGGCCAGACGCCGAGCCGACACCGGCTGAGCGGCGTCACTGCCGGGAATGCTTCTCAAGGAACTGGTACACCTCGGTCTCGTCGACCCCCGGGAACGATCCGCGGGGCATCGCCGCCAACTGCGAGGACGTCGCCCGGCCGGCGGGCCACACCTGCCCCGCCCAGACCCCGGCCAGCTCGGGCGGCGGACGACGGCAGCATTCGGGGTCCGGGCACCGCGACACCGACCGCGCGGTGGTCTCCTTGCCGCGGAACCACTTCGACGACTCGTACGGCACGCCGACGCACAGCGAGAACTCCCCGTCCGGGCCGCGCTCGGTCCGGGCCGTGCACCAGAAGGTTCCGGTCGGGGTGTCGGTGTACTGGTTGAACGCGCTGAACTTGTCCGGGACGTCGAAGACCTGCCGGGACGTCCAGTTCCGGCAGATCAGCTGCCCCTCGATCGCGCCGATGGGGTCCTTGGGAAAGGCCACGCCGTCGTTTTCGTACGCCTTGAAGATCGTCCCAGACTTGTGGACCTTCTGAAAGTGCGTCCGGACCCCGAGGTGGTGGGTGGCCAGATTCGTGAACCGGTGGGCCGCGGTCTCGTAGGACACCGCGAAGTAGTCCCGCAGATCCTCGATGGCGATCTCCTTGGCGGCCATGCCCTGACGCAGGAACTTCACCGCGCTCGCCTCCGGGATCAGCAGGGCGGCGGCCAGATAGTTGGCGGTCACCCGCTGGCTCAGGAAGTCGAGGTAGGTGGACGGCACCTCATGCCCGAGAACGTGACTGGCCAGCGCCTGCAGCAGCACGGTCCGCGGATCGTGCGAGCTGGCCTTGTTCTGGGTCAGATAGATGCGGCGATTGCGCAGGTCCGTGACCGAGCGGGTGGAGTGGGGCAGGTCGTTCACGTGGTGGAGGGTGAACCCGAGATAGGACGCCAGGTCCGAGATGACGTGCTGAGACAGCGGTCCGCTTGAGTACTGCACGTGAGTGAGCAGCTCCTTGGCCTGCTGCTCGATGTCCCCGAAGTAGTTGTCGCGGTCGCGCATCCGGCGCCGCAGCTCGGTGTTGGCCCGCCGCGCCTCCTCCGGGGTGGCGGCGTGCAGGTTCACCTGACGGTCGAGTTCTCGATGCAGGCCCACCAACGCTTCCAGCACCTCGGTGTGCATGCGATTGGACGGTCGGACGTTCGGCAGATCGAGACTGCGGTACACCTCGCTGAGCTGGGCCCGCTCCAGCTCGATCTCCAGGGCCACCCGCCGGTTCGGCGGCTCGGTGCGCAGCAGCTCGTCCGAGCTGACCTCAAGCGCCCGGGCCAGCCCGCGCAGCAGCGACAGCTTGGGTTCGCGTTTGCCGTTTTCGATCAGGGACAGCTGGGACGGCGCGGCGCCGACCGCCTCGCCGAGCGCGTCGAGGGTCATGCCCCGCTGTTTGCGCAGGTGCCGGATCCGCTTGCCGAGACTGATGAGGTCGAGCGTGGGCCCGTCGTCCGCGGACTCGGCCGTCTCGGCGGCGCCCCACGGGCCGGTGGTCGGCTCGTTCTTTCTCATTTCTTCATTATGCGCGAAGAAATGCCAATCTTTCCAGCCGAGTTCCCTTCCATCTCGGGTTGAGCTGGCAAATTCTTGCTACTAGCAGGCATTGACCCGTGATATTCCGGTGACCAACAGGAGAAGACGATGACCCAGATCCTCACCGCCGAACAGCTCGAGCACAGCTGGAACACCGACCCGCGCTGGGCGGGGGTCGCGCGGGACTACCGCGCCGAGCAGGTTGTGACGCTGCGCGGCCGCGTCCAGGAGGAGCACACCCTGGCGCGTCGCGGGGCCGAGAAACTGTGGTCTCAGCTGACCGACGAGTCCGGCACGGGCGGCTACACCAACGCGCTCGGCGCTCTCACGGGCAACCAGGCGGTCGCCCAGGTGCGGGCGGGGCTGCGCGCGATCTATCTGTCGGGCTGGCAGGTCGCCGCCGACGCGAACCTGGCCGGCCAGACCTACCCCGACCAGTCGCTGTACCCGGCGAACTCCGTGCCCCAGGTGGTGCGGCGCATCAACAACGCCCTGCTGCGCGCCGACCAGATCGAGTTCGCCGAAGGCGTCCACAGCGTCGACGACTGGCTTGTGCCGATCGTCGCCGACGCCGAAGCCGGGTTCGGCGGCCCGCTCAACGCCTACGAACTGATGAAGGCGATGATCGGCGCCGGCGCCGCGGCGGTGCACTGGGAGGACCAGCTCGCCTCGGAGAAGAAATGCGGACACCTGGGCGGCAAGGTCCTGATTCCGACCTCGCAGCACATCCGCACCCTGAACGCCGCGCGGCTGGCCGCGGACGTGGCGGGCACTCCCACGCTCATCGTCGCCCGCACCGACGCGGAGGCCGCAACGCTCATCACCTCTGACGTCGACGAACGCGACGCCGACTTCCTCACAGGGGAACGCACCGCCGAGGGCTACCACCGGGTTCGCAACGGACTGGGGGCGTGCGTCGCCCGGGCGCTGTCGTACGCGCCCTACGCGGATCTGCTGTGGATGGAGACAAGCACGCCCGATCTCGAGGTGGCCCGGGCGTTCGCCGAGGCGGTGAAGTCCCGCTACCCCGACCAGATGCTGGCCTACAACTGTTCGCCGTCCTTCAACTGGAAACGGCACCTGGACGACGACACGATCGCGAAGTTCCAGACCGAGCTGGGGGCGATGGGATACACGTTCCAGTTCATCACCCTCGCGGGCTTCCACTCGCTCAACTACTCGATGTTCGACCTGGCCCACGGCTACGCCCGGGACGGCATGTCAGCCTATGTGGACCTGCAGGAGAACGAGTTCGCCGCCGAAGACCGCGGCTACACCGCGACCCGGCATCAGCGCGAGGTCGGCACCGGCTACTTCGACCAGATCTCCACCGCCTTGAACCCGAGCGGCTCGACCCTCGCGTTGAAGGATTCCACCGAATCCGGCCAGTTCCACTGACCGCCCGTCGACGACATCGTTGAGGAGACAGCCATGACCACGCTCATGACGCCGCGGATTGCCGGCGAGGTGACGGTCACCGGGCCGGTGACCGATCGGCAGGACGAGGTCCTGACCCCAGAAGCCCTCGAATTCCTCGCTACGCTCCACCACGCCTTCGTGGGTCGCCGCCAGGAGCTGCTGCACGCCCGCCAAGAGCGCCGCGTCCGCATCGCCAACGGCGCCGATCCCGGGTTCCTGCCGCAAACCGCCGCGATCCGCGAGGACGATTCCTGGACAGTCGCCCCGTTCGCCCCCGGCCTGGAGGACCGCCGCGTCGAGATCACCGGTCCCTGCGACCGGAAAATGACCGTCAACGCGCTCAACTCGGGGGCGAAGTGCTGGCTGGCCGACATGGAGGACTCCTCGACTCCGAGCTGGTCCAATGTGATCAACGCGCAGCTGAACCTGAGCGACGTCCTGACCAGACGCATCGACTTCACAAGCGAGCAGGGCAAGACCTATCGGCTGCGCGGCGAGCGGTTGACCGAGCTGCCGACGATCATCGTCCGGCCGCGGGGCTGGCACCTGGCCGAGCGTCATCTGCGGGTGGACGGCGTGCCGATCAGCGGCTCGCTTGTCGATTTCGGACTGTACTTCTTCCACAACGCCGAACGGCTCATCGCGCAGGGACGCGGCCCGTACTTCTACCTGCCGAAGCTGGAGTCGCATCTTGAGGCGCGGCTGTGGAACGACGTGTTCACGCTCGCACAGCAACTGCTCGGCATCCCGCACGGCACGATC
The DNA here is from genome assembly GCA_050742995.1 of Stackebrandtia sp. GTDB lineage: Bacteria > Actinomycetota > Actinomycetes > Mycobacteriales > Micromonosporaceae > Stackebrandtia. The sequence continues at coordinate 13,657 of JBOGDN010000753.1, forward strand.
CGGGCCACGGTGCTGATCGAGACGATCACGGCCGCGTTCGAGATGGAGGAGATCCTCTACGAATTGCGGCGCCACAGTTCCGGACTCAACGCCGGACGCTGGGACTACATCTTCTCGGTCATCAAGAACTTCCGCGAGCGGGGCGAGCGCTTCGTGCTTCCCGACCGGGACGCGGTCACCATGACCGCGCCTTTCATGCGCGCCTACACCGAACAGCTGGTGCGCGCCTGCCATCGCCGCAGCGCCTCGGCGATCGGCGGGATGGCGGCGTTCATCCCTAACCGGCATGACGCGCAACTGAACGCCCTGGCGATGGAAAAGGTCCGCGCGGACAAGACCCGGGAGGCCGACGACGGATTCGACGGCACCTGGGTGGCGCACCCCGATCTCGTCCCGGTCGCCATGGAGGTCTTCGACGAAACGCTGGGCGGCATCCCCAACCAGATCACCCGGCTGCGCGAGGACGTGGTCCCCGACGCCCGCGCCCTGCTCGACGTCGCGTCGACTGGGGGATCGATCACCGAGGCCGGCATCCGCGCCAACATCGAGGTCGGGCTCAGGTACGTCGAGTCGTGGCTGCGCGGAGTCGGGGCGGCCGCCATCAACAATCTGATGGAGGACGCGGCGACCGCCGAGATCTCCAGATCCCAGATCTGGCAGTGGATCCGCACCGAGTCGCGCACCGACTCAAGACGCGTGATCACTCGTGAGTGGATAACGGAGCTGCTTGAGGACGAGTTCTCTCGCCTGGAGCGCTTCGAGGCCGACCGCTTCGACGACTCCCGCGCGATCTTCGCCGAATGCGCGCTCGGCGAGGACTACCCCACCTTCCTGACGCTGTCGGCATACGCCCGATACCTGTGCCGACCGCAAACCGCCGCCTGACGTTGGGCCTCGCGACGTGTTATCGAGGTGTTATCGGCGGCTCGTAGCGTCTCTGGTGTATCGATACACCGAGGGAAGCGACAAGTCCAATGCGATGCATCCGCCGCGCCGGCACAGGGTTCTTCGGCACCGGAGCCCTGGCCGGCGCGCTCGCCATGAGGAAACGAATCGCGATCGCCTTGGTCGGCACGGCGGTGGTGCTGGCCGCGGCGGCGACGGCGTCGCACCCGTCGGCAGACGCGTCGTCGAACCCGCCCGCGGACACGTCGTCGGACGCGCTGCCGACCGACGACCCGCCGAAGTACGGCACCGACGGCAAAGGCAACCCCCAGACTGACGACTGCACGATCAGCACCGACTCGAATCCCCAGCCGGCCGTCGACGACGCCTCTGACGGCGACGTCGTCTGCGTCAAGCCCGGCGACTATTCCGACTCGACGTTGACCGTCGACAAGGCGGTCACGGTCCGCGCCAACGGCGTCGTGAAGCTGAAGAACATCGTCGTCATCGGCAGCGACGCGACAGTCGACGGCTTCACGGTGGTCGGCGACTCCCTGGACGACCCGTCGACGGGGATCAAGTTCTCCGGCTCGGGCCACAAGATCGTCAACAACCTCGTCAACGGCAAGCACATCCACTACGCCATCGCCTGCGATCCCGACGACTGCGCCGGCGACGTCCTGATCTCCCGCAACTCGGTCACGCAGACCAACAACTTCGGCGTCTACCTGTGGGGCGGCTCCGACATCACCGTCGAGTGGAACAACATCTACGACATGTGGTCCGACGACGGGAACGACGACGTCGACGGCATGCGAATCTGGGGCGTCGGCCACCTGATCCGCAACAACTACATTCACGATCTGAACGTCAACAAGGGCGAGGGCGAGCCGCACGCCGACTGCATTCAGAACTATCAGCACAGCAGTCAGACCGACGTGACGTCATACGACGTCACAGTGGAGAACAACTACTGCGTGCGGGTCTCGGGCCAATGTCTGATCATGCAGAACACGCACCGCCCGACCTCCGACGTCCGCGAATTCACCTATCGCGGAAACGTCTGCGAATCCTTCGGCAGCCAGAACATCGAACTGGGCAGCGTCACCGGAAGCACGATCGAGAACAACATTCTCTGCGGCGGCGTCGACGGGCACGTCCTGACGTTCCACAGCACAGTAGACGGACTGGATACCACCGATATCAAGATGCGCAACAACATTCTCGTCACCGCGGGCGGGTCCATTTACGCCGACGGCAGCAAGGACGCGTTGATCGACGACACGGACAACGTGGAGCTGACCGATCCCACGATCGCGGACGACTGGGAGGAGTTCGAGGGCAATCCCGACGCCGTGGTGCCGGCGATAAATCCGAACGACTTCATCGTGTTCCGCGACCGAGCTCAACAGGGCGACGAGGTCGTCGACGAGGGCTCTGAGCCCAACAGCCCGGACTTCGTCGAGGACGTCGACGGCGCGGGACGCGTTCAGGGCGCGGCCATAGACATCGGTCCGTTCGAGTTCCGCTAACCAAAGGGGAACCATGACGTCATACGCACGCCTCAGGGTGGCAGTCGCCGCCCCGAGTCAGTCGCCTTTGGAGGCCGGTCGGAGCTTGTCGACGAGTTGGGCCAGTTGGTCGGCGTAGCGGCGGATCATTTCGGGTGAGCGGGGGTCTTCGGCGTTGAACAAGCCCCGGGCCAGGTGTGGGTAGACCGACAGGGCGTCGCCCGCGCTCATCAGGATCAGCATCAGCGCCGCCGGGTCCAATTCGGGGTCGAGCTCTCCGGCCTCCTGCCGTTGCCGCAGCGCCTCCACCTCCTGCCGGAGGCGTTCGTTGCGCCCCCGCGCGTCGGCGTCGTCCTCGCCGGTGTCGGTCAGTCCTTGCCAGGCGAGCATCTTGGGGCCGAAATCGCCGCCGGCGGTGTCGAGAACGCGTCGCCGCACCGACTCGGCGAGGTCCATGTCCTCGGGGTAGGCCCGCTCCTCGTGCTCGCGCCAGCGTCGCCCGATCTCCCGGTACAGCCCCTCCTTGCCGTCGAAGTAGTAGGCGATCAGCTGCGCGTTCACCCCTGCCCGTTTGGCGATCTCGGCGACTCGGGCGCCGTCGTAACCCTTTTCGGAGAACACTTCGGTCGCCGCGTCGAGGATCTGCGCCTTCGTGCGCTCGGAATCGCGTCGGCGCTCCTGCGGTTTGGGAGCGCGCCGCGGACCGTTTCCGGCCGGCCGCGCGTCGTTGGCCTCGGTCATCTCGGTCGCCCTTTCTGCCCCTGAGGCGACTACTGTATGTCAGCATGACTTTATCAATCAAACGTATGATAATGTTATTTGAATGATTGATTATGATCCTGGCTCCCCCCGAGCCACGGAGAGG
>JBOGDN010000754.1:0-4744 GCA_050742995.1 Stackebrandtia sp.
GACGCAAGCCGTCCACGCCGACGCGTGACGCGGCGCGGCTACCCCTTCCGCGCGGGTTCGGCTACGGAGATCGACAGTTCGTTGTCGACGGTGAAGTACGGCCGGACCGTGCTCTCGCGCGGCGAACCGGCGACGGCGGCGGCGAACCGCGTCAGCGGCTTGCGCTCGGCGACGTCGTCGAAGAACTTGGACAGCCGCACCGGCGCGTGCTCTCCGGCGTCGTCGGCGAGCCACAGGTCCCACAGGTCGCGCTTGGCGCGGCGCTGTTCGGCCAACGCGTGCGACGGGACGTCGATCGCGAAGCGCCCGGCGCCGTCCAGTTCGGCGGCGAAACGCGTCGCCGCGCGCGACGAGCGCCGCCGCGCCACAACGGACACCGCGCTCGTCGACCAGTCGACGCCGAGCAGCCGGCCGGCGACGCGCATGCTGTCGCCGCGCGAGGTCACCTCGTCGACTTCGGCGTAGGACTCGCGCCGCCACACCCGAAACGCCAGGACGCCGTCCATCGAGAACGGAACCACCACCGACGTGGGCAGGGCGCCGAGCGGTCGCAGCAGCTCGCGAGAATCTATGTGTCCCGCCGGCACGGGAGCCCCGTACACCCAGGCCCTCCAGACGCCTTCGGGAAGCCGCGCGAGGGTCTCGCGTCGCATGCGCACGACGCTGCGGCCGCCGACGCAGGTCACCGGCAGCGACACCGGCGCGTGAGCGACGTCGACCAGATCGAGGCAGCCGCCCGGGATCACCTTGGACAGCGAGACGACGACTTCGTCGAAGGACCTCGAGGTGCAGTCGGCGGTCAGCCGCCGGTGCTCCGCGGGAGAGGAGACGGCGTCCAGGTATGCCGTGCCTCCCGACGTCGCGGACGAGCCGCCCCGGCCGAGCGGGGGCCCGCCCGCCGGCACCAGCAGCCCCTGCGGAGGGGTGCGCTCCTCGGCGCGGCCCGTCAGTCTCGCGAACAGCCGCGCGTAGCTGGCGCCGACCGCTTCGGGAAGGTAGCTGCGGGACTTGACCTGCGCCGCGACGGACATGCGCTTGCGCAGCGCGTCGTCTTCGATGAGCAGACACAGCGCGTCGGCGAAGGCGTCGACGTCGTTCAGCGGAGTCAGCAGGCCGTCCACGCCGTGGCTGACGATCTCCGGCGGGCCGTAGTGGCACGCGGTCGACACCACCGGCAGTCCGGCGTTCATGGCCTCGACCAGGGTCAAGCCGAAAGACTCGTACTTGGAGGTCATCGCGGCGATCGAACCCTTGACCCACTCCGCGTCCAAGGGCGTGCGCTGCCCCATCAGCGACACCGCGTTGTGCAGCGAATGCCGGTCGACCGTCTTTCGCAGCTTGTTCGTTCGCTTGCCGTGGCCGTATATCCGCAGCTTCCAGTCCGGGTGGCGCGTGTGGACCTTGGCGAAGGCGTCGATCAGCATGTCGAACCGCTTCGAGTTCTCGATCCGCCCGGCGGCCACGATCAGCTTGTTGTCCCCGCCCGCCTCCGAAAGCGACGTCGGGACGATCGAGTTGGGAATGAACGACACCTTCGAGGCCAGATGCGGCATCTGCCGCCGGTAGTTCGCGGCGTCGGCCTCGCTGACGGTCACCACGGCGTCGACGTGACGGTAGGCGTCCGACAGCGCCTGAATCAGCTCCGGCTTGTGGTGGTCGAAGAAAAGATGCTCCTGGGCGACCGCGGCGGCGGCGCGCGGCGCGAACCGGGACACGTAGACGTTGAGGCCCGGACGGGTGCCGACAATCACATCCGCGTCGCAGCCGCGCATGAACTCGGCCACCCGCCTGTCGGTCAACACGCTGTACTTCGCGCGTCGGGTGTCGCCGGCGGGATACACCCGCGACGGCAGCCGACCGCGGACGCGGTCCCGCAGCGACGTGACCGCGGCGGGACGGCGTGCCAAGCGGGTGCGGTCGACAAGCGTGGTCACCTTCACCCGGGGATCCAGCGCGAACAACGGCGTGTCGTGATGCTTGAACACGGCGGCGATCTCGACCTCGCAGCCCAGGTCAGACAGGGCTGTCGCGGTGTTGAGAGTGGCCCGGATCGTCCCCCCGATGCCGTCGAGAGAGTGGGTCAGAAATGTGACTTTCACGCGTCGCCCCTGTCGTCCGGGCAGGGCAGGTCACCGCTTGGGTCGCTCCCAAGCGGTGGCCTGTCCTGCTATCTGTCGCCGTGCCGTTCTGCCCAAACGGCCGGCCGCGGAATTTCCTCCACATGGCTCGACCGCATGCCGGTTCGGTCGAGACGTCCTTAAAGACGGGCAGACAGATGTCTCAGGTTGTCCCGTCGGACGGAGAAAATCGCTGAGTCGCCTGCCGGTAACCCGGCGTCGACGGACTTGCGGGTGTAGCGGTGCTTGACCCCGGGCGGGAAGTGATCGGGGTCTCCGGCGGGGCACAGCTTGACGTGCGGGCGCTGCCGGGGCTCGGGCACGTAGTTGGCGAACTCGCTGTTCAGGCGGTGAAGGTGGGTGTGTATCTCGTCGGCGACGCGGTCGGCGAGGCCGGGATCTGCGGCGACGCCGGGCGCGAGCTCGACGGCGACGGCCAGGTGGCGGTTGCGGTCGGCGTCCTCGACGGCTTCCAGGACGAACTTGCCGGTGACGTGCTCGCTGACGCCGGGCTGCTCCAGGCCGACGGTGACGTTCTCGGGATAGATGTTGGCGCCGTAAAACGACACGGTGAAGTGGCTGCGTCCGAAAACGTAGACGAAGGGCAAGTCGGCGCCGGACTCCGACGGCGTGACGCCGTTGCGGTCCAGGAACTCCAGCATCCGCTCGCACGGGATCAGCCCGCCCTCGTCGGCGATGTGGTACCGGACAAGCGGAACCCCGTTGTCGCCGGTGAACAGCAGCGTGCCGTCGCGCTCTTCGAAGAAGCGGGAATGCGGGTCGTACTGCACCAGCGTGGGAAGCCGCGACTCGCCGAACAGCTCGCGGGCGAGCTCGGGCCGGGCGGCGAGCTGACGTCGAATGTCGACTGACAGCGGCGTCTCGTTGCCGAGCACGCCGGCGTCGGCGGTGCCGTACAGCGAAGCGGTGGAGCTGGCCGGATCGGCGATCCCCGCGCGTTCGGCGACCAGGGTGCGCCATTCCTCGCTGAACACCTCCCCGGCGGTGACCAGTTTGATCTGCCAACTGCTCCACGGGAGACCGTCGGCGCGGCCGGTGTCGACGACGTCTTTGAGGAACGGCGGGTAGCCGAGCAGCACCACCTGATCGAAGTGCGGGGCGAGTTCGGGCAACACCCGCAGGATTTCGCGTTTGTCGCTGCCGGGCGCGACCACGGTGATCCGCATGCCGCGTGCGGTCAGGTGCCGGGTGCAGGCGACGGTGTAAAGCCCGCCCACCCAGGTGCCGAGAGCGAAGCACACCACGGCGAGCGTGCGACGCTCCCGTGCGCCGAAAACCGTGAAGACCTGCTCGAAGCGGTCGGCGATCGCGCGTTCGTCGTCCGTGTCGCGCGGCCAGAACGCGGGCGTGCCGGTCGAACCGGACGACACCGCGATCATCTCGCCGACGACGCCGTCGCGGCACCTGTCCGGCAGAGGGTACTGCCGCACGTAGTTGTTCTTGTCGGTCAGCGGCAGGGAGGCGAAGTCGTCGAAGTCGACGATCCGCGACGGATCGATCGACCGCTCCTTGAGGAAATCCGCGTAGGCCGGCACCGTCGCCGCCACGCGCCGGAACAGCGCCAGCGCGTTCTGTTCTGGGGTCTCGGACATGGCCTCACCATAACGGGGCGCCGGGCGCCAACATTGGGACGTGGCGAATTCGACGAAGGTGCTGTGGGACGACGCGCTGCTTTCGTACAAGCTCAGCGCCGACCATCCCCTCGACCCGGTGCGCGTGGAGCTGACCATGGCGTTGGCCGAGGGGCTCGGCGTGCTTGACCGCGACGGCGTCGCGGTCGCCAAGCCCTCGCCGGTCGACGAGCGGCTGCTGGCCGGGGTCCACGACTCCGGGTACATCGAGGCGGTGAAACGAGCCTCTGACGGCCGGACCGCCGGCGGCTACGGGCTGGGCGCCCCCGACAACCCCGTTTTCCCCGGCATGCACGACGCCGCCGCCCTGGTAACCGGCGCCAGCGTCGCCGCGGCCGAAGCCGTGTGGAGCGGCGAGGCGCCGCGGGCGGTGAACATCGCCGGAGGGCTGCACCACGCGATGCCCGACCGAGCCTCCGGGTTCTGCGTGTACAACGACCCGGCGGTGGCGATCACGCGGCTGCTTGAGCTTGGCGCGCGGCGAGTGGCTTACATCGATGTGGACGTTCATCACGGCGACGGCGTGCAGGAAATCTTCTACAACGACCCGCGAGTGTTGACGATCAGCCTGCACGAGACCCCGCTGACGCTGTTCCCCGGCAGCGGCTTCGCCGACGAGACGGGCGGCCCCGACGCCGAAGGCGCCGCCGTCAACGTCCCGCTGCCGCCCGGCTGCGGCGACGCCGAGTGGCTGCGCGCCTTCCACGCCACAGCGCCGTCGGTACTGCGGGCGTTTCGGCCGCAGATCCTGGTGACGCAGTGCGGCGCCGACTCCCATTTCCTGGACCCGCTGGCGCGGCTTCAGCTGACGGTGGACGGGCAGCGGGCGACCTACCTGGCGCTGCGGGACCTGGCCGACGAGCTGTGCGAGGGCCGCTGGGTGGCCGTGGGCGGCGGCGGTTACGCCCTGGTGCGGGCGGTGCCGCGTGCCTGGACCCACCTGCTCGCCGTCGTCTCCGGCGAGTCGATCGCACC
>JBOGDN010000755.1:0-3459 GCA_050742995.1 Stackebrandtia sp.
GGTGCGCCCCTCGCCGCGCCGGGCGGCGTTGTCAGCTCGCCGGCTGCCACAGGGAGGGGGTGTTCGGGGGTTCCCAGCCGGCGTAGGCGGTGTGGGAGATGCGGCACTGGTAGGTCGTGCCGTTGTAGGTCACCCGGTCGCCGGCGGAGTAGTACGTGCCGACGCGCCAGTCGGTCTCCGGGTCTCCGGGGTCGCCCGGGTCTTGGTCGAAGTCGACGTACTGGTCGATCCAGTCGTAGAAGTGGGGAACGCTGGTGTAGACGACGTGCGTCGGACCGCAGGTGGGGTTGTTCCCGCCGGCGCGGCTGGTGGCGCCCGCGAGCTCCCAGCCGGATCCCCCGCGCACCAGGGCCGGTCCGCCGGAGTCGCCATAGCAGGCGGTGGAGCTGCTAGTGCTGCTGATGCACAGGTCGCCGGTGCGGGCGGTCGCGCAGTTGTTCGAGCTGATGACGCTGGTGTCCAGCTGTTTCAGCGTCTCCGAGCCGCCGTTGCAGCCGCGCGTCGGGCAGGTCTGGCCCCAGCCGAGCAGCCGAATGCTCGTGCCGGGCGCGGGGGACTGGTCCGCGATCGGGATGGGCACGACTTCGACGGTGCGCGACAGCTCGAGCAGCGCGATGTCGTTGCCGCCGTTGACGCCGCCGTACGAGGGGTGCCGGATGTAGCGCTGCGCTGAGACCACGACGCCGCCGGAGTGGCGGTAGTGGGAGGCCAGCCGCACCGACAGTCCGGAGGAGACGCAGTGGGCGGCGGTCACCACCCATTTCGGAGCGATCAGGGTGCCGCCGCATACTTGGCGGCCGCCGCTGAGCAGTGCGGCGGTGTATTCGTAGGGTTCGCTCGCCGGTCCGCCGCCGACGATGGTGGTTCCGGCGCCGTCGTCGGAGCCGGATGTGTTGTCCGCGTGGGCGGGCGAAGCGGAAAGGCCCGCGAGGGCCAATGCGGCGAGGCCGACGACAGAGGCCGAGAGCAGCCGACGCCAGCGGAAATCGCTGATCTTTGTAGACATTTTGGGCACTCCTGTCTGCACAGACCGCCGGGGTCTGTGTGGGGGAGAGTTTTGGGCACGATAAATATATCTACATTTCGCGATTTAGTAACCGTTCGAGTCCCGTGCGCAAGTCAGCGAATTGCGCCCGCGCCGAGCCCGCGCGCGGAGAGCTCGCGTGCACATTGCACACCGGGGAGGAGGAGGCCAGACGGCCCGCATCCGTCAGGGGGGAGGGGTCGGGTGTGACTGTGACCGCCCGCGACCGCGGCATGAAAAGTGGCGGCCTTCCCGAGGCCAGGAGCGATCTTCCGCGTCTGCTCCGCCCGGCCAGGGAGAGGCGGAGCTGCGAGGCGCGGAAGGCTCGATTCGGGAAGGCCGCCGTTCGGCCGTCTCACTCGGCGTTAACTGCCCCACAGCCGAATGAGACTGACCCGGTGGGGAAGAATCGCCCCCGTGTCCGGATACGCCGGCTAGATGCAGCTCAAGTAGTAGCCGTAACAGCCCACGAATCCGATGACGCCCGCGCCGAATCCCATACTAAGGAACATGGCTTCTCCCTCTCCTCGACGCGCGCGCTGCGCGCGCCGCTTTACGGACTTTTCGGTCACGTACACGCCCTGGCCCCCCGGTTCCGACCGATCGACGTCGAGCGCTAGACCAACATAGAGCGAAGTGACAGTCCGTGTCTGTCTGGAAACTGACAAAACTAGACATATCTATATGTCCTGCGACGCGGGGTCCTGTCGAGTTGACTTTCCGTAACGGATGCCTCGCGGCGGGTTTTCTTGTGCGAAACGTAGTTCTCTGCCCTGTTTGACGCGTACAATTGATCGTTTCCGATTTTCTGCCCGGATTGAGGAGCTTCGTGGCCAGCGAAACCACTCACCACACAAGTGTTCGCGACGCTCAAATCGCCGTGGAACAACGTCACGTCGACGTCGTATACGACCGTCTCGACGAGTTGCGCGCTTCGGCGGCGCAGCGCGAAGCCGCCGGATACGAGCTCCAGACAGCCGCGGTGCCGGGCGCTCAGTTCGAGCGCGACGTCTTCGTCTACGAAGCCGCCCGCCGCGTGGCCGACATCGACGCCCAGCACGAGGGCCTTGTCTTCGGTCGGCTGGACGCCGACGACGGCAAGGTGCGCCACATCGGCCGCCTCGGCCTGCGCGACGCGACCTACCGGCCGTTGCTGATCGACTGGCGCGCTCCGGCGGCCGCGCCGTTCTACCGGGCCACTCCCGCCGACCGGCAGGGCGTGGTGCGGCGTCGGGTGATCCGCTGCTTCGGGCGCACGGTCACCGACGTCACCGACGACCTGCTCGACGTCGACGCCGTCGACACGCCGGTAGTCGGCGACGGCGCGCTGATGGCCGAGCTGTCGCGTGCCCGCACCGGTCATATGCGCGACATCGTCGCCACGATCCAGGCCGAGCAGGACGCGGCCATCCGCGCCCCGGGGCGCGGCGCCACGGTCATCACCGGCGGCCCCGGCACCGGAAAGACCGTCGTGGCGCTGCACCGCGCGGCGTACCTGCTCTACAGCGACAGACGGCGCTTCGAAGGCGCCGGGATCCTCATCGTCGGACCCTCCGACGTCTTCATGCGCTACATCGAGCGCGTGCTGCCCTCCCTCGGCGAGGACGCCGCGTCGCTGTACTCCCTCGGCGAGCTGTATCCGGGAGTCTCCGCCGAGCGCCGCGACCGTTCCGCCGTCGCCGCGCTCAAGGGCTCGATGCGGATGCGCAAGCTCATGGCGCGCGTCGCCCAGCTGCCCCCGCGAAACGCCCCGGCCGAACTGTCGCTCATGTACAAAAGCGAGCTGCTGCGCCTGGAGCCCGAAGAACTGCGCGGCCTGCGCAGGCAGGTGCACTCCAAGGGTTTCAAGCCCAACGCCGCCAAGACCGAGGCCGGTCGGGCGCTGCTGGTCGCGTTGTGGCGTAAGGCAAAACCGATCATCGAAGGCCTCGTGCCCGCCGAGTTCTCCCGCGAACTGGGCGGCCGCAACGAATTCCTGGCCTTCCTCGACGCCTGGTGGCCGATGCTCAAGCCGGTCGACGTGCTGCCGACCCTCGCCGACCGCGATCGCCTGTCCGCCGCGGCGGCCGGCGCGTTCGCCGCCGAGGAGGTGACGCGGCTCGCCGAGTCGTGGCGCGTCGACGGTTTCACCGTCTCGGACGTGCCGCTGCTCGACGAGCTGGACCAGCAGCTCGGTCGCCCCTCGAAAGCGCAGGCGCTCGGCGTCCGCGAGCACGGCGGCGTCGCCGAACTCACCACCGTCCAGGACCGGCTGTACACGCGCGGCCGGCGCGCGCTGCGCGGCGCCGACTACGACGGCTACGCGCACGTCATCGTCGACGAGGCGCAAGACCTCTCCCCGATGCAGTGGCGGATGCTGAGCCGGCGCGGCCAGCAGGCCGGCTGGACCGTCGTCGGCGACGCCGCCCAAAGCAGCTGGCCAGACCCTGCCGAGT